>JBOIEG010001122.1:0-7196 GCA_050740915.1 Gammaproteobacteria bacterium
CGAGCGAAGGGAGGTCGTGTTCCGCCGGAGCGGAGGAACCGGAGTGTATATTGAAATACATGAGGATTCCGAGCACCGCCGGAACACGAGATCCCGAGCGCAGCAGATTTTTTCACAAACTCTGAGGTCAGTGAGGGCAAGGGACGGGTGACCCAGGCCAGGGCCGATCTCAACCGGGCACAAGCCGACGTCGTGTCGGAGCTTGAGCGACAGGCGCCAAAAACGGACGTTCAATTCCTAAATGCGCAGGATCGGGTCAAGACCGAGCTTGGGCTGCTTGAATATCAGCGCGGCCAACTCCGCCATAAGTCCGCTTACGCGGGGCGGGTGATCGATGTCTACGTGAGCGAAGGGGAGTTCGTGGCCGCGGGTGTCCCCCTGCTCTTGGTCGGCGCCTTCGAGGAGCCTGTGATCATGGCTTATCTGGAGCCTAAGTACGCTTCCTCTATTCATATTGGCAGCACCGCTACGGTAAGCTTCTCGGGCGGAGCAGATCTCAAAGCGCGCGTCACCCGGCGGCCTGGCTTAACGAAACGTCTGCCTGCGGAGCTGGTGTCGACCTTTGGGGTGCGGCCGATGTCGGTCATGCTCACCCTGGCCCCGGAGTCGCGGTGGTCGGAGGAGCAGCTCGTTCATGGGTTGCCCTTGAATGTGCGATTCCATTATCGATGGGAGCATAGCCTATTCCAGCGCGGGGGAAGTGTGCGCTAGCTAGGCCGGGCCGTCCGTATCAATCGCTACTCGACTACCAACCGAGGTGCCGTGACCTTTACCGGCAATACCTTGGGCTTGAGCAAGCGAAGTAATCTGAACCAGCCTGGCACGGAGGATTCGATCGGGACCTTCATCACCACGAACCTCTTATCACAGGATCGTACTCTGCTGCGGATATGCTTGACGCCAGCATCACGCCAACGGCACCTGCCAGAATTCTCGAATTCACGGGGGTGGTCTCCTATTGGGGCAAATGTGGCAACGCGACAAAAACAGGGTTGCTCAGGCTCTTCATGAACTCGACCAGATCCGCTTTTTCCTTGGCTGTCAGGTGTAACGGACTGATATTCGGTTCGAGATTGTCTTGCACGTCGCCACCCCGATCATAGTGCTCGACGACTTCTTCCAGAGTTTGATAGACACCGTTGTGCATATAGGGCGCGGTCAACGCAACCTCGCGCAAGGTCGAGGTCTTAAACGCGCCCATCATGCTCTTGACCTGACGCTGCTCGTATCGTCCTTCATCCGCCGCCATTCCCTCAGGCGTCTTCAAGCCGATGTTATGGAATCCGTCGTCGGTGAAATTGAAACCCTGATGGCAGGCACTGCATCCGGCCTTGTCAATAAATAGGTCAAATCCGCGCTTCGCCGAGGCGCTGACCGCACCCGTGTCACCCTGACGCCAGCGATCAAAAGGCGTATTTTTCGAAATTATTGTGCGCTCGAAGCTGGCGAGCGCCTTGGCGACGACATCGGCGCTTATACGCTCCCCGGGGTAGGCGTGCTTGAGCATTTCGCCATAGGCCGGAATGGCGGAAATGCGATCAAGCATCACCGACATATCCATGTTCATTTCCTCCTTGGACTGGATAGGACCCAACGCCTGTTCCTCGAGAGTGGCTTTGCGGCCATCCCACATGAATATCCTACCGTAGGCAACGTTGACGAGAGTCGGCGAAGCACGCCGGAGCTTAACCATGCCGTGGCCCAATGCCGTTGACAAACCAGCCGAGCGCCGGGTTGTGGCAGGTTGCGCAGCTGATCCATCTCGAACCGGACAGTCGTGGATCGAAAAATAGCGTCTTGCCAAGCGCGATCCGGGCCCGTGTCATTTTATTGTCTGCGGGCACGATCAAGGGCGGAGGCGTACGGAATTGTTCATCGTCTCGCACCGGCGTCGCAGCGCTCGCCGGCACTGCTGTTCCCACGATCAGCATTATCAACAATGTAATCGTGATTTCAGGAACGAACCTATACATGCCAACCACACAAAATCGACGCGGCTAGACTTCGGCGGCCTTGGCGAACGAATGCATTGCTGACCAGCCTTTAACGAGTATAGTAGATGTCGTAAACTTCGCCATTAACGACTATGAAAAACTCGCTGGCCGCATGGGTGTGCGTCGCGGTTGCCGTGCTGAGCGGCGCCACGGTGCTGGTGGGCTGGGCATTCCATATCCCGGTCCTGATCCAGATTCGACCGACTTGGGCGGCGATGGTCATCAACACGGCACTGTGCCTGATCTTGGGCGGCCTTGCATTGGCGCTCCCCGAGCACTGGCGCGGACGAGTCGCCGTGCAGCGCGTCTGCGGAGCCGTGCTATTCGCACTGGGATCGCTGGTACTGAGCGAAAATCTGCTGGATGGAAATTTTGGTGTCGACTGGCCCGTGTTGCACCGCTGGTTGCTCCAAAGCAACCCCCATCCCGGCCGCATGGCTCCGAATACAAGCCTGGGGTTCGTGCTCGCCGGTCTAGCACTGGCGTTCGCCCAGCGGACGCCGGGGCGCTGGCCTCGGCTGCGCCAAAGCCTCGCGCTTGGCGTCATAGCCATCGGCGCAACCGGACTGCTGGGCTACCTGCTGCGCTTCGAGCTGCTTTATAGCTGGAGCACGGGCGCGCGCATGGCCGCGCACACCGCGCTTGGGCTGACCACGCTCGGCACAGGCCTATTGATCGCGGCGCGACAAGAGCTGCCACCCGATCCATCGCGCGAGGAGGACGGGCGAGACATTCTCACTATCGTATCGGGCGCGGTCACGATCATTGCCGTCGTCATCGCGCTTGGCGTGGTCGCCTTCATGCTGGATCGCATCGAGCGCATGACGACCGACCATCTACAGCGTCAATATCAGGACCGTTCGCAAAACTTCATCAGCGCGATCCTGCAGGGCATCACGCGCGCCGGAGCCATTACGACACAGACCGACGCATTGGCGCAGATGCGCAACTTCCGCAATACCGCAAGCGCGCGTAAAAACCTGGCGGGCGTGGCACAGAGCTTTCTGTCGCAAGGATTCACCTGGATAGTATTTGCACAAAATGGGCATCTGCTGGCCGACGCCGGCAGCGCCCTACAGCAGACGGAGATGGAAGTCGCGCTGTATCAGGGGGAAAGCCGTCAGCTGATCTGGCGCGACGGTTTCTACCTGCGTCTGCGGTTGCCCATGCGCGACGCGCTCGGTCCGGTGGGTGAAGTTGTGACCGAGCAACCCCTCGATACTCTGACCAGTCTCCTGGCGTCAACCGAAGAATGGGGTGAAACCAGCGAAATGCTGCTGTGCACGCTCGACAGCGATCCGTTCCGCTGTTTTCCGGCGCGCAGCCAACGCACGCCATTCACGTCGCCGCACATCGTCGAAAACAGTCCATTGCCGATGACCTATGCGCTTGACGGTGGAGGCACCGTGTCGACCCGCGATGTCCATGGACACAGGATCATCGCCGCCTATGGACCGATCGGCAACTCCGGACTCGGTATGGTGCTCAAAATCGATCGGGCCGAGCTGTACGCACCGATACGCAAGCAATTGCCATATCTGCTGATTACGCTGGTGCTGGCGGTGGCCGTTATCCGCTGGCTGGTGCAACGGCGACTGCGCCCGCTAGTGCGGCAACTGGTGGAATCGCGCCGAGCCGCGCTAATGACCGAGGCGCGCTTTCTTTCGGCGGCAGAGAGCAATCTCGACGCTTTCTACATTCTCGAAAGCGTGCATGCTGAAGGTGGTGAAATAGCGGATTTCCGTTTCAGCTATGTGAATGACAACGGCGCCCGTATGGCCTCGGCTATGACCCAGAGACAGTTCCCCGGTCAACTCATGAGCGAACTGTTCCCGCTAGCCCGTCAGGAAGGTTTCTTCGACAAATACAGGCGGGTGGCGGAAAGCGGCGTCGCACTGGCCGAGGAATTCCTGGCGACCGCGCCCAACGTCAAGGGATCGTGGTTAAGCCAACAGGTGGTCAGGCTCGGCGATGGCATCACCATCACACTGCGTGACATCAGCGAGCGGAAAACCGCCGAGGAGAAATTGAAGTACCTGGCGCAGAACGATATGCTCACCGAGCTCCCCAACCGGGCGCTGTTTCTCGATCGACTGAAACAGGCTATAGCGCGGGTGCGACGCAACGATCAGATCTTGGCGATGTTGTTTATGGACGTCGATCACTTCAAGAACATCAACGATACCTATGGTCATGCGGCGGGCGACGAGCTGCTGCGCGTGTTCGCCGAACGCTTGCGCTGTAGTGTGCGCGAAACCGACACCGTAGCCCGACTGGGCGGAGACGAATTCACCGCAATCCTGGAAGATGTGCACGGTCCGGATGAGGCGACAACCGTGGTGACACGATTCCTCACTTCGCTGCAAACACCGATCAGGCTTCCGACCGCGGACGTAACCATCACAACGAGCATTGGCATTGCGCTGTACGCCAGGAGTGACGGGGAACTCTCTCCCGATGCATTGTTGGAGCGCGCCGATGAAGCACTCTATGGCGCCAAGCACCGCGGCCGGAACGGCTATGTGATTTACGCGCCGAACCTGGAACATAAGGGGTGGATGGATCAACACCTAACTGCACCACGTGATCACGGGTAGGACACGGCGGGTGTTGGGGTCCAGCCATATAGGTAACAGTTTAATCCGGGGACATGGGTAACCGTTTATTCGTACTGAGAGTTTGTGAAAAAACCGTCGCGAGCGAAGGGACGTCGTGTTCCGCCGGAGCGCAGGACCGTTTCGCCGGGAGCGAAACGGCGCGTACGCCCCGAAGGGGCGAGTCCCAAGGATGGGACGAGCAACCGCAGCGTATAGTGAAATACCTGAGGATCCCGAGCACCGCCGGAACGCGAGATCCCGAGCGCAGTAGGTTTTTTCACAAACTCTGAGGGTAGCTAAGCCGAGGAGGTGTACCAATGCCTTGGAGGGCCTGTGAAGTGGACATCATGGCGATGGAGTCGACGGGGGTATCTCTGTTCGAGCTGTTGGAGTCACGTGGACGTGCTCGACTGCCAGTGGCTGCAACAATTGATGAGCTTCGGTCTGTTGAGTGGGGCCCTTTTCCAACTCGCCACGCCGCGGCGCAAGCCCGCGATCGGTAGAGGGTGAAGTGTTGTAGGGTGCGTGCAACGCACCCTACGTTTACTTAACTTCGTTCAAGGAGCGTCATGGCCGATACACTTCGCTCAATCCGTTCTTAGCCAAATGGCACGACATCGTAACTCGTGTATTGGGAGACTCGGTCACCGTTCATCAGCCAGACGCTGGTCTCTCCAGTATTGGAGTTGTGCCAGAACAGGTCGGTCTTGCCATCTCCATTGAAGTCCCCAAAGCCCCTAAGGCGCCATCCCGAAGAAGATGACACCTTATCGTAACTCGTGTATTGGGAAACTCGGTCGCCGCCCATCAACCAGGCGCTGGTCTCTCCCGTTTCGTATTTGCGCCAGAACAGATCGGTCTTGCGATCTCCATTGAAGTCTCCAAAGCCCCCAAAGAACCACCCCGAGTCAACTGGCACGGCATCATAACTCGTGTGGGTGACTCGGTCACCGTCCATCAGCCATGCGCTGGTCTCTCCAGTATTGGAGTTGTGCCAGAACAGGTCGGTCTTGCCATCTCCATTGAAGTCTCCAAAGCCCCTAAGGCGCCATCCCGAAGAGAATGGCACATCGTCGTAACTCGTGTATTGGGAAACTCGGTCGCTGTCCATCAACCAGGCGCTGGTCTCTCCAGTTTCGTATTTGCGCCAGAACAGATCGGTCTTGCGATCTCCATTGAAGTCTCCAAAGCCCGCAAGGCTCTATCCCGAGGAGGATGGCACAGTATCGTAACTCGTGTATTGGGAAACTCGGTCGCCGTCCATCAGCCAGGCGCTGGTGTCTCCAGTTTTGGAGTTGTGCCAGAACAGATCGGTCTTACCATCTCCATTGAAGTCTCCAAAGCCTCGAAAGAACCATTCTCCTGATCCCGAGACAATCGCGTTAACAGGCATGCTAAAGGTAGCAAGCATGGCCGTCCCTCCGAGAGACAGCCCGAAGGCCACAGCGCTCAAAGAATACAAACTCGCTATACTACGTATGATTCTTAGAGATTTGTTGCGATTAAGTTTTATGGTTTGCTCCTTCAAAAATGAACCAGATAAAACGGTTAAAACATAACGCTTCATGTAGCGTAGAGAACGCTCCTGATAATTTCAATAAACGAGAGCTCGGTTTAAACCGAGCGTCTAGCGTGTCGTTCGGGTTTCCCAGGTCAGGACGATTGCTGTTGGGGATCCGTACGCAAAGCTACTTAACGACTTTATTTCGCAGGTAAGTCGGCATGGCTTGGACTGCGGAAACATAAGCGCCTTGCAGATAGGCGGGCTTTGCTAAGCTGAGGATATCTTTGGCATGCGGGAGAACCTCGGGCTTTACGTCGCGCACCCGCCGCTGAATTTGTGCGGCAGGCGTGACAGCGGTGCCCCATCCGCTGCCGATCCCCGCCCACAGATCATCGCCTTTGGGTAGCTCCAAATTCCCGAACGCACTGATGCGCTCTTCGGATGCGGCTTGCATCAGTCCGCCCTGGGTCAGTTGAAACAGCCCCCAATAAACCTCGCCCATGCGGGCATCGATGGCCGCGATGATTTTCTCATGAGCGGTTGCGCGGTAACCCCCCTGCGCCAGTGCGGCAAGTGTCGACACGGGGACCACCGGCAGATCGGCGGCGAAGGCGATCCCTTGGGTTACACCGCAGGCGATGCGAAGCCCGGTAAAGGCTCCGGGACCGCGCCCGAAGGCGATGGCGTCCAGCTGCTGGACCCGCAGCCCTGCTTCGCTCAGCAACTGTTCGATCATCGGCAGGATGATTTCGGCATGGCGTCTCGGCGCGAGCTCGAAGCGAGTGAACACTTGGCCCTCGATATCCAGCGCCACAGAACAGGCCTCAGTCGAGGTGTCGAGAGCTAACAGCTTCATGTTGCCCGATTCACCCCGTCACGGAATCCAGAGCCATCGAACGTTCCTGCGCTTACTGACATTCCTGACCTCGGCCCCGGAGGCTCATTTCACAGACGGTGTCTTGCGTTCGCAAAAAAGTGCCTCCTCCGCAGAATTTGTGGGTACTGATCTGAGGCGTATTTATGCATCTGATTCATTACTTGGAATAAAGTTACGTTCTATAGGTCCGAAATTTTGGGTATCAAAAAATCTGTTGGGCTGTG
>JBOIEG010001123.1:0-1332 GCA_050740915.1 Gammaproteobacteria bacterium
AGCAGGTAGGGTGTGTCACGATCGCATTGACGGAAGTGGCTCATGCACGCTCGCTCATTGAATCCATTGCCGATCCGATCGGTTTGCACATCAAAAGTTCCGCCTTAAGTCCGACAGGCTCCTAGAGGGCTGTGTTTTTATGGTCGCCACCGCCGATGGGCCGATGTCGATGTGTATGTACAACGCCAAGCGAGATGACTATGTCCTGCGGCCGGTAAAGCGAAACACGCCCGCGGGCCTCAAGATCTGGGATCCCTTGGGCGGAATAAGCGCGGCCGGAGACCCCCGGGAAGTCCCTCCCATCGAGCGCGCTGTCCAAACCTATCCCCTGAAATACCTCAAGGGACGCTTCCGAGCGGCAGTCCTCCAGCGGAAAGGCGCCGCGCGAGACGATGAGCCGTGATCCCGGTGGCCAGACGTGAAGAACCCAAGGATTCTGTTGTTATTGCTCTTGCAGCTCACCGTATCGGCGTGCAGCACGCTCGTCCGGGTCCCCGATGCGGCTTACGACTTCGAGGCGGAGCCTCCGATTGAGGCTTATGTGCGGGTCTTGCAAAAGTACGTCAACGACGGAGGTGAAGTCGATTTCCCGGCGCTCGCAAAAGACAGGGCGGGGCTGGACCGCTACGTGGCCTACGTCGCGCGCACGCCCGCGAACGGCTTTGCCGATCCGCAGGCACGCCTAGCCCATTACCTCAACAGCTACAACGCACTGTCCATGTACAATGTGCTCGAGCTGGGGATCCCCGAGACCCACGTGGGATGGCGAAAGATCCGCTTCTTTTGGCTGCGGGACTTCGTGATCGGCGGCACCGAGCTGTCACTGTACGTCTACGAAAACGAGGTCATCCGCAAGCTCGGGGACCCGCGCGTGCACTTCGCGCTCAACTGCAGTGCGCTAGGTTGTCCCGTCCTCCCGAGGGTCCCTTTTAGTGGCCTGACCCTCGACCAAGAGCTGGAGCGCGAGACCTGCAAGTTTTTCTCAGAGGAACGTAACCTGCGCATTGACCACGCCGAGAAGAAGGTCTATCTAAGCGAGATCCTGAGTTTTTATACCGAGGACTTCACCCCCGTACACGCCCCCAGTCTGATCGCCTATGTCAACCGCTATGTCGCAGATCCGATCCCCGAAAACTACACGGTGGAGTTCATCGACTACGACTGGACCATCGCCAACACACGGCGTGCCCGACCGGTTGCGATGGCCTCAGAGTTTGTGAAAAAATCTGCTGCGCTCGGGATCTCGTGTTCCGGCGGTGCTCGGAATCCTCATGTATTTCAATATACACTCCGGTTCCTCCGCTCCGGCGGAACACGACCTCCCTTCGCTCG
>JBOIEG010001124.1:0-3254 GCA_050740915.1 Gammaproteobacteria bacterium
GCCCAACAGATTTTTTGATACCCAAAATTTCGGACCTATAGAACGTAACTTTATTCCAAGTAATGAATCAGATGCATAAATACGCCTCAGATCAGTACCCACAAATTCTGCGGAGGAGGCAAAAATAGAACGTCTGCCCGTCGCGCTCTGCACGTAGCGGCAACGATTCGTCCACCGTCATTCCGCAAATTGGATCTTTGGCCACAAATCAGTCCTTTTTCTCAGATATTGTTCGCAACCCGCCTTCAAAGCAACCGTTACAGTTCCGGCAGCCAGCCTGGGCTTGCCCGGTTTGATGGCTATCGGGGCGATGCGTGGGTCGCGGTTTAGTTCATTTGGTTTGTCAGGTTTTCCTGACGGCCTGCGGTCGGGAGCGTTTGGGCGGCGACTTCTCTTGAGTGCTCCGCTGAGTCTCCGCCGGATATGTGATCGTAATGCCGCGGACTTTAGCAAAGGGCGCGAGAGAGTGAACTTGGCGGCGAGTCGGACCCATAATGTCCTCGGTGCGGATTCCATGAACCAGCAAGGCATCCGCGATCAGTGAGCGATGACAGCGCCACGGTACCGCTTCGGCCCACATCAATGCGATCCGCTCTTTGTTTGCCAACCGGATCTATTCTTCGAAGCTCTGCTCAAATTCCGACGTCTGCATGTAATCCGCATAACCTCGAAAGGAGGCATTCCGCCAGCCCACGTTGAGCGACCTTGAGCAACTTTTCGCAGACCACGCGTTTTCAGAATTGGGTGTTCGGTCCGGTTCATCGCCAATCTCATATCGTCGCAGCAGGGAAGGCCGCTTCGGCTGCGCCGCGAGAATGAACTCGGCTCGAGACAGTAAAGTCGATCACGGCCACGACGTTCGTGCGCGATTTTAACCGACCCGGTGCCGGTTACGACGGCTGTCCTTCAAGCACCGCTATAAGTGCGGCAGTCGATCGTAGAACTCTACCTGCACAAGCATCGGCCCAAGCGGCTCCAGGAGATGTGGCTGATCCGGCAAAACGAGACCGGGCCGACCGGGTTCGAGGAACATCTCGGAGGCCGGATTGAGCACCTGATAACGAACCCGGCCCTCGATCACCCGGATCACGCCCCATACGCCAGCCTTGGTGCGATGCTCCCGGCGCAGCCCTGCGGGCAGCGTATCTTCATCGAACACCGGCGTGCACTTGTAGGGTATGGACGCCGGTGAAACGCTCATGACGCGACCCTGTCCCCGAAAATGGTTCGATCGGTTAACGATATCGATCATGTGGGCTGCCGCATTAATTGTTAGAGGGTGAGGCGTGAAGCCCGGCCTCGGTGATATGAAAGCTGCCATCTCACGCGCACGTTCCAATTGTTGCTCTGATGCGTCTGAGAGCAACGAAATCACTAGGTTCTCCAGCGCGATCAACCGCGTGCGCAGATGTACCAACTCGGTTTTGTCGGCTCAGGAATCGCGGGTTGATCATCGCCTGATATAGAACCCTTCTGTCGGCCGCTGGCTTTGGCGCCGCCCTCATTCTCCCACCTGGAAAGTGCTTCCGCGCGCAGCAGCAATGCTTCGGATGTGCTTGGCTGTTGATCGGGCATGAGGACAATCCCTCCGATACGAGAGGGAGATTGCATTCTACCGCCCATCGGTTAGCTTTTCTAGCCAAGATGGCAAGCCGGTGAAATGCTCTTTCGGAGCAAAAAATTTTTAATTTTTTAATTTGTTATTTTTAGTTTACGAGGCTCAGTGCAGGGACTTCAGAAATAGCGCCGCGAGAAAGCCCGCGAGCGTCGAAAGCCCCACAACGGCTCCTCCCTGTTCGTACGCTTCCGGAAGCATTGTTTCAGCGATCATCGTCAACATCGCGCCGGCGGCAACGCCTTCGACGATGACGACGGTTTCCCGAGAGGCCATGCCGAGCAGATAATATCCGCCGAAGGATGAAACTGCCGATGCAACGACGATGAAGCCCCAGAGCGATATGATCTTGCCTTTCCGATAGCCATGCCGGTGCATCGCGACGGAACTCGAAAGCGCTTCGGGAAAATTCGCGAGGCAGATTCCGCCGAGGAGCACCCACGAAAACTGATCGGGATTCGTAGCCATTATCCCAAGCACCATCGCCTCGGGAATGGCATCCAGAAGATTCCCGAGCCAGACACCGAGAACCGAATGCCCATGATCCTTGGTTGCGACTGCGGCCTGAAGTCGTGTCGGAGAAAGGTCTCCATCGTGAAGCGCCATCATCGCGGCACGCTTCCAGTTGGCGGCCATATCGGGCGAAATGAGTGATCGCTCGGAAAGCTCGTCGCTGCGCCTGCCGATAAGCGCCTCGAAATCGTCGCGTATCTTTTCGGAGCTCTGCACCAACTGGTTGAAATCACTTTTCGAAATTTTGTAGAGGTGGCTCTTTACGCGCGCGCGAACTGTCGTGTTTCGTGGCTCATGCGAAATGAGCGCCATTTCGCCGAAACATTCACCTGCGCCGAGTGTTGTGACATGTTTGCCCTCGCGTGTGACTTCAACTTCACCAGCATCAACGAGATAAAGGGAATCACCCGTCTCGCATTCCTCGAAAACTACGGAACCCTGTTCGAAATCGATCTCCTCGATATGGGCCACAAGTTTCGCCATCTCGTTCGCTGGAAGATAGTGGAGAATCGGAACGCGCGAGAGATGATCGAAAAGTTCCTCTGCGCGCTTCTTCTTGGCGAGCGTGACAAAACGCATGAGCGTCGCTGTCTTGCGGAGAAATCCGCCGTAGTTGTTGAGAATTTGATTGAACGCCTCAAAGACCAGGCCGCCCGCGATGCATCCAAGGGCGAGAGGAACAAAACCGACTTCGTGGTATGAATGAGCGACGATCTCGACCGAGAGCGCAAAGAGCAGCGCACCGGCGCCAAATGCAAGCATGGCTGAAAGAGCTCGCGCGGAAAAGCGTGTATGGAGTCCTACGATAGCGCCTAAGGGGAGAGAGGCCGCGGCAAGCGCGCCGAGAAAGAATGCAAAGAAACCGGGGTTCACATTTGGTATCTTGCCACAGACGCGCAGAACGTAAACGGAAAATACAGGATTGGTTAATAAAAATCGGGCCGCACATGACTTGACGATAGTTCCCGGGTTAAAGATTGGAGGCGGCTGACGACCACACCTCAGAGTTTGTGAAAAAACCTACTGCGCTCGGGATCTCGCGTTCCGGCGGTGCTCGGAATCCTCATGTATTTCAATATACACTGCGGTTCCTGCGCTCCGGCGGAACGCGACCTCCCTTCGCTCG
>JBOIEG010001125.1:0-2479 GCA_050740915.1 Gammaproteobacteria bacterium
TGCGAGATCTGGTTCTTGTTCAAATAAAGCCCTGGATGCTTCGTCTGCCATGAGGGATACCGTTGCTTCAGTTGTGTTCCCGCTATTTTACCAGCTCCCTTCTCATCATTCCCCTGTCCCAGGAGGCTTTTTCACAGCCTCTCAGGAAAGCCTCGCAGGGGGATCGCAGACACAAAACATGGCTTGAATGGAAAGAGGAAGGGAGAAAATACATGCAACACCGAACTATTGCTTTCGATACCCACCACTTTGAGGGCGCGCTCACCGAGGCGCTTAGTTGAGAGCAGGGAGCTTGCGCCGCAATTGCTCACCCAGCGCCAGGAGCTTGCGCCTCGCTTCGCCGATTATTATAGCCACCTCTGCCGCTTGCCCCGGCGCGCCCGGCGTGCCCTGCAGCGGCAATGGTAGCGCTCGCTTTCCGCTATCGCGCTGCCCTTGGCCTTGGGCCAGGCACCGGCGCTCGCCGCGACCATCCCGGTAACTCCGAGCACCCGCCCGGCCATTAATCCCGACGGCCGTTGCTCGCTGATCGAGGCGATGGAGAACGCCAACGGCGGCGCCATCCATGCCGACTGCGTGGCGGGAGGGGGGGCGATACGATCACCTTGCCCGCCGGTAGCACTCAGTCTTTGACGGAGGCGCATAACGCGGACAATGGCTTACCGGTGGTGGCGAGCCAGATCACCATCCAGGGTAACGGCAGCACGATCACGGGGATCCCCTCCCCGTCGTTTGGCGATTTCCGCATTCTGGCCGTCGGTGCCGCGGGCAATCTGACACTCAATAACTGCACCATCACCCGAGGAAATGCTTACTATCTCCCCGGAGGGGGCGGAGGGATCGCCAACTTGGGCGGCACCCTCACTCTCAACAGCAGCACCGTCTCCAACAATATCGGATGGCCTTCTGGCGGAATATACTCAACCGAGGCACCCTCACCCTCACCAAAAGCACGGTCTCGATCAACGGTGCTCGTTATTGCGGCGGGGTGGAAAATCAGGGCACGATGACCATGACCGATAGCGCCGTGTCGGACAACGGCGCTAGATTCGTCGGAGGCGTATTTAACGATGGCAGCCTCACGCTCACCAATAGCAGCATTTCGGGCAATGGTGTCTCGCGCTACGTTGGCGGTTTGAGCAATAACGGCAGCGCAAAGCTGATCAACAGTACCGTCTCAAAAAATACCGCTTATGGCCTTTTTGCTTATTACGGCAGCGCCGGCGGCGTGTCCAACTTCGGCACTCTCGTTCTGACCAACAGCACCGTCTCGGGCAACGTAGGCAATCAAGACCAGTCCTACTCCGCCCCCGGCGCAGGTGGTATCAAAAACGCCAAAACCCTCATCGTGACCAACAGCACCATCTCGAGCAACCAGTCTACCTCGGGCAACCCGTCTACGTTTGGTGGCAGCGGCGGGATCCAAAACGCCGGCAAGCTTATCCTGAGCCGCAGCCTGATCTCGGGCAACACGGGCGCGGCGGTGGCCGAGATTGACGCCTCCGGTACCGTCACCGCCAACAAGTTCAACCTTTTCGGCCACAGCGGCGACTCTGGGGTGGTGGGCTTTATTCCGGGGGTCAACGATCTCGTCCCTGTAGAGGCGCTCAACCGTATTGTTGCGGCTCTTGGCAATAACGGCGGGCCTACTCAGACCCATGCGCTGCCTAGCGGGAGCCCGGCCCTCGATGCGGTGGAGCGCGGTTGCCCGCCCCCGGCTACCGACCAGCGCGGCGAGGTACGGCCGCTGGACGGCGATGGAGACGGTACGGCCCTCTGCGACACCGGCGCCTTCGAGCGCACGGTGGCGGTGGTATCTCGCTGTGGCGGTGGCCCGACCTCGGGCTGCACGGTCAACGGCTACCCCGACCAACTCTGCCTCGGCACCCCGGGTCCCGATGTCATCCTCGGCAACAACGGCAATAATTGTGATCCAAGGGCTTGCAGGGAATGACTCGATCCGCGGCGGCCAGGGAGACGATGTGATCTGTGGAGGTGACGGGCGGGATAGCCTGTTCGGCGAAAAGGGCAGCGATAGGCTCCTCGGCGGCCGCGCCAACGATGTCCTACGGGGCGGAGAGAAAGACGATCAGCTTTTCGGTGGCGCGGGAAATGACGCCCTCGACGGCGGCACGGGCCCAGATACCTGCGACGGCGGCGCCGGCTCGGCGGATAGCGCTGTGAGCTGCAATACGGTGCTTGGCGTGCCTTGAGGAGCCATTGGGATTGCGGCGGCGCAGGCTCGCGAAGCTGCGCCCGCTTCGTTTTTGGTTGCGATGTCTTTGAATCGCGTTGATCCCTAACCCTTAGCGTTTTGCCAGATGGTCAACGGCCCGCCCGAACGCTTGCCGCCCTCAGAGTTTGTGAAAAAACCTACTGCGCTCGGGATCTCGCGTTCCGGCGGTGCTCGGAATCCTCATGTATTTCAATATACACTGCGGTTCCTGCGCTCCGGCGGAACGCGACCTCCCTTCGCTCG
>JBOIEG010001126.1:0-4327 GCA_050740915.1 Gammaproteobacteria bacterium
CGAGCGAAGGGAGGTCGCGTTCCGCCGGAGCGCAGGAACCGCAGTGTATATTGAAATACATGAGGATTCCGAGCACCGCCGGAACGCGAGATCCCGAGCGCAGTAGGTTTTTTCACAAACTCTGAGAGGGCGTCGGTCGAAAGCGTGGCGGGCTTGCGGGCTGCGCGCGACGGCGTGTAGGCCACCGGGAGGTAGAGGGCGAAGTTGCTGCCCTTGCCCGGCCCGCTTACCAGCCGGATCTCCCCGCCCAGGAGCTTGGACAGCTCGCGGCTGATGGCAAGCCCCAGGCCCGTGCCGCCATATTTACGGCTGGTGCTGCCGTCGGCCTGCTGGAAGGCCTCGAAGATGATCTGCTGCTTGTCGGTCGAGATGCCGATACCGGTATCAGTGACCGAGAAGGCCAGTACCTCTTGGGCCCGGTTCAGCTCGTCGTTGTAGGGGTTCCAGCCGGCCTTGACCGGCTCGATGGCGAGCGTCACCTGGCCGTGGTGGGTAAATTTGAAGGCGTTGGAGAGCAGGTTCTTGATGATCTGCTGCAGGCGCTTGACATCGGTGTGGATGGACTTCGGCAGCCGAGGGTCCAGGCGGACGAGGAAGTCGACCTCTTTGGACTCGGCCACGTGCCGGAAGGCGCGCTCGACATAGTGGTGCAGGTCGTCCAGGCGCAGCTCGCCCACGTCCACCACCACGGTGCCGGACTCGATCTTGGAGAGGTCGAGGATGTCATTGATCAACATTAGTAAATCGTTGCCCGAGGCGTGGATGGTCTTGGAGAACTCGATCTGTTTCCCGTTCAGGTTACCTTCGGGGTTCTTACACAACTGATCGGAGAGGATCAAGAGGCTATTGAGCGGCGTCCGCAGCTCGTGCGACATATTCGCCAGGAACTCGGACTTGTACTTGGAGGTCAGCGCTAGCTGCTTGGCCTTGTCCTCGAGCGCCTGCCGGGCCTGTTCCACCTCCTGGTTCTTGCGCTCCACCTCCTGGTTCTGGTGCGCGAGCAGGCGGGCTTTCTCCTGCAGCTCCTGGTTGGTCTGCTGCAGCTCTTGCTGGCGGCTCTGCAGCTCTTCCGCTAGGGACTGCGACTGCGTGAGCAGGTCCTCGGTCCGCATGTTGGCCTCGATGGTATTGATGACGATGCCGATGCTCTCCGTGAGCAGGTCGAGGAAGGACTGATGCGTCGGGTTGAAACGCTCGAGCGAGGCGAGCTCCACCACCCCCTTCACCAGCCCCTCGAATACCACGGGCAACACCAGGATGTTCTGGGGTCGAGCCTCGCTCAGGCCGGAGACGATCCGGATCGCGGCGGGTGGAACATCGTCGAGCAGGATCTTCTGCTTGTCGATCGCGCACTGACCCACCAATCCTTCGCCCAGGCCGATCTCCTTGCTGTGGTCGCTCTGGCCGGCCGAGGCATAGCTCGCGAGCAGCCTGAGCCGCGGGGTCTCCCTAGCTGCGTCGAAGACGTAGAACTCGGCCTGCTGGGCCCCGACCACCGGCGCCAGCTCCGTGAGGATCATCTGCCCCACCGCTACCAGGTCCTTCTGGCCTTGGAGCATGCGACTGAACTTGGCGAGGTTGGTCTTGAGCCAGTCCTGCTCGGTGTTCTTCTGCGTCGTATCCTTGAGGTTGCGGATCATCTCGTTGATGGTGTCCTTAAGCGCCGCCACCTCCCCCAGGGCCTCGACCGTGATCGAGCGGGTGAGATCACCTTGGGTCACGACGGTGGCGACCTCGGCGATGGCGCGCACCTGGGTGGTCAGGTTGGCGGCGAGCTGATTAACGTTCTCGGTCAAGCCCTTCCAGGTACCCGCCGCGCCTGGCACCTTGGCCTGGCCGCCGAGCTTGCCTTCAACACCCACCTCACGCGCCACGCTAGTGACCTGATCGGCGAAGGTCGCGAGGGTGTCGGTCATGCTGTTGATGGTGTCCGCAAGGGCCGCGATCTCCCCCTTGGCCTCCACGGTCAGCTTCTGCTTCAGGTCGCCGGTCGCGACCGCCGTCACCACCTTGGCGATGCCCGCGCACCTGGCTGGTGAGGTTACCGGCCATAAAGTTGACGTTGTCGGTGAGGTCCTTCCAGACCCCTGATACGCCCTTGACCAGGGCCTGGCCGCCGAGCTTGCCCTGGTACCGACCTCACGCGCGACCCGCGTGACTTCCGCCGCGAACGCGCTCAACTGGTCCACCATGGTGTTGGTGACGTCCTTGATCTGCAGGATCTCCCCGCGCACGTCCACCGCGATCTTTTGCGTCAGGTCGCCCATGGCGATGGCGGTCGCGACCTTGGAGACGTCACGCAACTGTATGGTGAGGTTGCTGGCCATGGAGTTCACCGAGTCGGTGAGGTCCTTCCAGGTGCCGGCCACGCCCTGCACGTCCGCTTGCCCGCCGAGCCTGCCTTCGGTGCCCACCTCGCGCGCCACCCGCGTGACCTCGGCGGCGAAGGAGCGCAGCTGGTCCACCATGGTGTTGATGGTATTCTTGAGCTCGAGGATCTCGCCTTTGACGTCGACCGTGATCTTCTTCGAGAGGTCCCCGGCCGCCACCGCCTTGGTTACTCCGCGATGTTACGCACCTGGGCGGTGAGGTTACCGGCCATGGAGTTCACCGAGTCGGTGAGATCCTTCCAGGTACCGGCCACGCCCTGCACGTCCGCCTGCCCGCCAAGCTTGCCTTCGGTGCCCACCTCGCGCGCCACCAGCGTCACCTCCGCGGCGAAGGAGCGCAACTGATCGACCATCGTGTTGACGGTATTCTTGAGCTCTAGGATCTCGCCTTTGACGTCAACCGTGATCTTCTTCGACAGGTCCCCGGCCGCCACCGCCTTGGTCACGTCCGCGATGTTACGCACCTGGGCGGTGAGATTGCTGGCCATGAAGTTCACCGAATCCGTCAGGTCCTTCCAGGTGCCGGCCACGCCCTTCACCTCGGCTTGCCCGCCGAGGATACCTTCGGTGCCCACCTCGCGTGCCACCCGCGTTACCTCGGCGGCGAAGGAGCGCAACTGGTCCACCATGGTGTTCACCGTGTTCTTGAGCTCCAGGATCTCACCCTTGACGTCGACCGTGATCTTCTTCGAGAGGTCGCCGGCGGCCACCGCCTTGGTCACGTCCGCGATGTTGCGCACCTGGCTGGTGAGGTTGCTGGCCATGAAGTTCACGGAGTCGGTCAAGTCCTTCCAGGTGCCGGAGACGCCCTCGACCCGCGCCTGCCCGCCCAAGATGCCCTCGGTGCCCACCTCGCGCGCCACCCGCGTTACCTCGGACCCGAAGGAGCGCAATTGGTCCACCATCGTATTGATGGTGTTCTTGAGGGTCAGGAACTCGCCCTTGACGTCCACCGTGATCTTCTTCGAGAGGTCGCCCTCGGCCACGGCCGTGGTCACGTCCGCGATGTTGCGCACCTGGTCGGTGAGGTTACCGGCCATGGAGTTCACCGAGTCGGTCAGGTCCTTCCAGGTGCCGGCCACCCCCTTCACCTTGGCCTGCCCGCCGAGCTTGCCCTCGGTGCCCACCTCACGCGCCACTCGCGTCACCTCGGCCGAGAAGGTGCCAAGCTGCTCGACTATCTTGTTGATGGTCCTGGACGTGCGCAAGAACTCCCCTTCGAGGGCGCGGCCATCGACCTCGAGCGCCATGCTCTTCGACAGGTCGCCTTGAGCGACCGCGCCGATGACGCGGGCGACCTCACTGGTCGGATGGACCAGGTCATCGATGCAGGGAGTTGATGGATTCGATGGAATCGCGCCAGAAGCCGCTGACATCCCCAAGCGAGGCCCACTGCCGAAGCTTGCCCTCCTTGCCCACCACGCGGCTCAAGCGGGAAAGCTCCTCGGCCATCCGTGCGTTGAGGTCCAGAACGTCATTGAAGGTTTCGGCCACCTTGCCGGCCAGGCCCGTCCAGTCCACCGGCAGGCGGTTCGAGGCATCCCCGCGCTTGAGGGCGGTTAACGCCGCCAACACCAACCTGGTCTCACCGTTCAGTGAGCCGCTTCCCTCTGGTGGCAAGGTTCGCGGCTTGATCCTGCCCTCCTTGCCGACCGTTCGGCTCGAGCGCTCGCGCTTCTCGGCCATCCGCGCGTTGCTGTCGACCACGTCGTTGAACGCCCTCGCCACCTTGCCGGGCAGACCCGTCCACTCCAGGGGCAAGCGCACCGAGGTATCCCCGCGCTTGAGCGCGGTGAGCCCGGTCAAGATAACTTCTAGTGTAGTGTCCCTTAAATAACTTTACAGACTTTCCAGTGATTGCTATGGTCTCGCTCATGCCGAACACCCGCGTGGCGATCAAGTTGCAGCCGGCTGAACGCACGCCGCTGGAGACATGG
>JBOIEG010001127.1:0-3170 GCA_050740915.1 Gammaproteobacteria bacterium
CGAGCGAAGGGAGGTCGCGTTCCGCCGGAGCGCAGGAACCGCAGTGTATATTGAAATACATGAGGATTCCGAGCACCGCCGGAACGCGAGATCCCGAGCGCAGTAGGTTTTTTCACAAACTCTGAGACCCTGTTCCCCATCTTGCGCTAAGTCGTGCACGACGCCCCAGGCGGCGAGTATTTGATGCAAGGTCCCACGAATGGTCGCACTGTCGTCCACCACCAACACCCGTGTGCCTTCCAGGCCTCGGCGCGCGACCGGTTTCTGGTGCAGCTCAGGATCCGCTTTGGGCAAGCGCAAGGTAAACCAGAACGTAGACCCTGATCCGACCTCGCTCTCCACCCCAATTTCCCCTTGCATCATATGGATCAATTGCTTGCAGATCGCCAGTCCCAGCCCGGTGCCGCCGTATTGGCGGGTGGTCGAATCGTCCGCCTGGGAGAATGCGTTAAAGATCCGCGCCTTGGCCTCGGCCGAGATCCCGATCCCCGTGTCCACCACTTCAAAGCGCAATGAAACTGAAACGGCGTCCTCCTCCCGCACCTCTGTGCGCAGGATCACTTCGCCCTCTTTGGTGAACTTAAGCGCGTTGCCCAACAGATTCACTAATACCTGGCGGATCCGATCGCCATCGCCGACATACATACCATCGAGCTCTGGAGGAAAGCTGCACGTGAGCTCAACACCGTTCCTGCCGGCTTTCTCGGCGAACAGCTCACCCATCTCTTCGATCAGATCGCCCAGATCAAAAGGCTGGCCAACCAGCACAAGCTTGCCCGCTTCGATCTTGGAAAAATCCAGGATGTCGTTGATGATCCCTAGCAGGGCCTTTCCGGATTGCTGAATGGTTTCCGCGAAACGCCGTTGTTTATTGCTGAGATCGGTGCTGAGCAACAATTCCGTCATGCCCAAAACGCCGTTCATCGGCGTGCGGATCTCGTGACTCATGGTCGCAAGGAATCTGCTTTTTGCCAGCACCGCCTGTTCCGCGGCTTTTTTGGCTTTGATCAGTTGGCGTCCTATGCGCTCACGCTCGCTGATCTTCAACTTCAGCTCTTTGTTGGCGGCCTCCATTTGCTCGTTCGCCGCGCTCAAGTCGTGCACCAGTTCTTCGTTCTCGCAGCGCAGCTTCAAAGAAGCGAGCAGGTTTAGGTGAATCTCCCAGGCCATTTTTAGGTACAGCGCGATAAACAATAGCACCATCACGGCCATGGCCAGATGGCTCTCGTCGCCGAAGAGGAACAACCGGCTTGCGAGCGGCGCCAGGATGAGCACTATGTACGGCATAACCATGTACAAAGCCCCCGACAGAACCGGAATGGCGCTGGCGCAGATCCCGCCCAAGACAAAGCTTATAAACGCCTGATGCACGATGGAATCAGGCGGCAATAGCAGGTAACCCGAGAGGCCCCACCCCAAACCGGCGGCGAGCGCGCACAAAGTGAAACGCCTCCGCCACACCACCAAGTTCGGCGGACCCCGGCGTTGGCTGTTAAACAGATGGACAAAGAGGTAGCTCGCCGCCGCCACTGTCAGCATGAATCCTAGCCACGATGCGAGCCACCAAGATGAGACTTGATCGCGCAGCACGATCGCCACGATCAGCGCCAAGACCGCGCCGTTTAAGAGGGAGAATGGTAACTGCCTGCGCAGGACGTTCATCAGCTCCCACCCCATACTGGCCTCAAGGCGAGGGCGCACCTGCTCCCGGGTCATCCCAGAGGCATGGTCATCATTGAGAGGATGTTCATCCACTTTCGTTTTCATTTTCCTCGTGCTGACATGTCAACCTATCATCGTTACTATCGGCTGAGAGCGCGCAAACTTAAGCACACTTCGATAAATTGCTTCCTTGCAATTTATGGAATCGCAAAGCAAAAAGCGCGGGTTTTGCTGGCTCCATTGGTCAATAACTAAGCTGATTGACCAATACATCCCTGTGAGGGCGGGCACTTCGAATAAATAAAAGTGCCCTTAACCGAGCCCTTAAAGAAGGAGCCTGGAAAAGAGCCTGTTCGTTGTAAATATAGCCAAAGGGTGTCTGTGCGCTTACGCTCGCTGGCCGGCACACGCTATACTTTCTCCTTGTTTTTCTTGGGAGAGGAGATCTTGGATAACGCCGCGAAACGTGAGCTCACGACGTTTCAGGACTTGATATTCCGCTTACAGACCTTTTGGGCTGATCGAGGGTGTGTCATCGAGCAGCCCTATGACATGGAGATGGGCGCTGGGACCTTCCACCCCGCCACCTTTCTACGCGCCATCGGTCCCGAGCCTTGGAACGCAGCCTATGTGCAGGCCTCGCGCCGGCCAAAGGATGGGCGCTACGGCGAAAACCCGAACCGCTTGCAGCACTTTTATCAATTCCAGGTCATCCTCAAGCCCTCACCGATGGATATCCAGGAGATCTACCTCGATTCGCTGCGCGCGTTGGGGATCGATCCCCTAGAAAACGATGTGCGCTTTGTCGAAGATAATTGGGACTCCCCTACCTTGGGTGCCTGGGGTTTGGGTTGGGAGGCTAGGCTGAACGGCATGGAGATCAGCCAGTTCACTTATTTCCAGCAAGTCGGCGGGCTGGACTGCCGCCCGGTGAGCGGCGAGATCACCTACGGCCTGGAGCGCATCGCCATGGACCTGCAGAATGTCGACAATGTGTTCGATCTGGTGTGGACCCAGACCCCTAGCGCTGTGATCCGCTATGGCCAGATCCGTCATCAGAGTGAGGTGGAAATGTCGGCGTACAACTTCGAGCTGGCCGACACGGCGTCCCTGTTTACAGGGTTTGATACCTACGAGCACGAAAGCAAGCGCCTGATCGAGGCTGGCTTGCCGCTTCCTGCGTACGAAATGGTGCTAAAAGCCTCCCATACCTTTAATTTGCTGGATGCACGCCACGCCATCTCGGTCACCGAACGGCACCGTTTTATTCTGCGTGTGCGAAGCCTGGCGCGGGCGGTGGCCGAAGCCTACCTCGATCGCCGCAAGGATTTGAATTTTCCGCTGTGCACTCATCCGGCCTTGCCTATACCCGAAACAGCCAGCTAGTGTAGTGTCCCTTAAATAACTTTACAGACTTTCCAGTGATTGCTATGGTCTCGCTCATGCCGAACACCCGCGTGGCGATCAAGTTGCAGCCGGCTGAACGCACGCAGCTGGAGACATGGGGA
>JBOIEG010001128.1:0-1925 GCA_050740915.1 Gammaproteobacteria bacterium
CGAGCGAAGGGAGGTCGCGTTCCGCCGGAGCGCAGGAACCGCAGTGTATATTGAAATACATGAGGATTCCGAGCACCGCCGGAACGCGAGATCCCGAGCGCAGTAGGTTTTTTCACAAACTCTGAGAATGCCTTTGGCTTTCATGGTATACCCCTCCATTCGTTAGCCACGCTAACGGTCATATTGTCAAATAGAAAAATAGAATGCTGAGGGAGTCCGTCACTGGGCTCTCCAGCGCGAAAAGCTAAAGTGGGTCTTTCGCTTTTCCTCTTTGTTTTTCAATCGTTGCCCGATTGAAAAACGCCGGTACCTTGCTGTACCGCTTGCAGGCTGCCGCAAAACGCCGGTTTTTCGGCAGCCTGCCAATATCATCCGCATCCCACTCTGCCCGGCCCGGTCCGGTGGGCGAGCGTCGGAGCCGGCCCACGAGCCCTGAGAGTTTGTGAAAACCGTCGCAAGCGAAGGAAGGTCGCGTTCCGCCGGAACGCGAGATCCCGAGCGCAGTAGGTTTTTTCACAAACTCTGAGAGCGAGTGCCGGGTTCGAGCTGCTCTGGGTCATTCCCCATCTCCCTGGTTTCCCGCTTGTTCCAACCGGGACGCGGCGAGGGAACGGACCGTCTCATCCGCATCCTCGAGTGCCTCCTCCAGCAGCGCAATGCCCTCATCCGTCGGTTCCGCACGCTCGACCGCCACGATCCGAACAACACGGTCCGAATCGCGCAGGGCCTGCCTGAGGTGCTCCATCGCCTCGCCTCCGCCACGGACGGTGAGGGCTTGCAGGGCTTGTCCGCGTACGCTGGCATCCCGGTCGGCGAGCGCCGCTTCGAGGGTCGAGCGAACCGTGTCGTCATCGGCTGCCCCGCGATCTCCCAGGGCCGAGAGCGCCTGGACCCGTTGGGCCGGGTCATCCGCCTCTGCCAGCTCGACCAGCGTGTCGATCTCTCTGCGTTGGGCGGCGCTGTCCGCGCCGGCCTCGTCCAGTCTTTCACCCACATCGGAAGCCGAATCCAACGACGGAGATCCCGGTTCTTCCGTGCTGTCGCCACCGTCATTCGAGAGCGCTTCGGACCGTGCGAGTCGTTCCCCGCCGAGGATCCATACCTCCTGCGGAAGGGCATGCGACCAACGCGAGTCGGTGGCCCGGCCGTAGCGACAGATAAAGTCCGCGCCGGGACCCAGGAGGCGTTCCAGGGCTTGCCGGACTGGAAGCGGCTCGATGGACAAGCTGACCGATCCCGCCAGCGGGGCGGCGGAGCGGAAGCGGATCCCGGTTTTCTCCGTGATCCGATCGAGCACGTGTTTCCACGACACTCGACGCGCTGCGAGGCTCAAGAGACCGTGCTCGAAGCCAATCCGCAATCCCGGGCATCGGCGGCTTCGGATCCAGGCGCGCGAGCCTCGCCAGGGTACGCCGCTCTCGATCCCATGCACAGGCACACGACGAAAAGCACCGTCGTGATTACGGCCCGGAGCTCGACTTTCCCGTACGGTATACCGTCATTCCACTTAGTCACCCTGCAGATGTTTGAACCGTTAATTTCGTCTATCCCTTCGAGGTCTGTTCTAGAGAGGGTTTCCCACGGCACGTATGGGTTCATGACGATCATACGCACCATAAAGGACGACCTCTCATGACGCGACCAGACACGATCACGGGGAATAGCGCTCTCCCACGGCGAGCTGCCCGCTTAAGAGGGCCGGTTGACCGTCGTTCTAAAAGAGCTGTACCCATGTCAATTGCCCTTTCGCGCTTATTGTGCTTGGTAAGTAAACAATGCCCTCTTTTACCGGAAAGAAATCTAGTGTAGTGTCCCTTAAATAACTTTACAGACTTTCCAGTGATTGCTAGGGTCTCGCTCATGCCGAACACCCGCGTGGCGATCAAGTTGCAGCCGGCTGAACGCACGCCGCTGGAGACATGGGG
>JBOIEG010001129.1:0-5771 GCA_050740915.1 Gammaproteobacteria bacterium
AAGACAAGTTTTCCTCCTGATGTGGTTGTATCAATATTTTCCTGAATACTTTTAAATCCTATCTTTCGGTTGTTCAGGTCGGTGATGGTTTCAATCAATTGTTTGAGGGAGCGGCCAAGCCTATCCAATCGCCACACGACGAGCGTATCTCCTTCTCGTACATACTCCAGTGCTTCAGTGAGCCCACTCCTTTCTGCTTTTATCCCGCTGGCAGTATCCGTGAAGATTTTCGTGCAGCCTATCTTTTCTAACGCATCTTTTTGGAGATTAAGGGTTTGATCTTGGGTCGAGATGCGCGCATAACCGATAAGCATATAGTCATTGTGGACGGGATATAAAACTCAGAAAATTGCCAGTTGACCGGTTTTCTTCTGTTCCTGTCTTTTGAAATGCAGTCCTAAGACTGCCTTATACATCACCCTCGTTAAGAGAAAGACCCGCTCAACCTCTTCTTTTTTGGGAACGCGGCCTAATTCACTGTGCAGGGCAAGAGCGATTTTTGCTTTTAAGAGTCTGTTCTTCTGTTCTGTATTTGCCATACCTAAACTATTGTCTCAAAACTCACTATATATGTCAAGATATGAAACTATGTATAGAGATGAAGTTTTGAGACATACTCTTGTACGAAACACCTTATTTTAGAATTAGATAAATGATGTGTCTCAAAAACGGAGGTTTATGTTACGGTTGGAGGGTCAGCGGTAAGCCGATGATTTTTAGGCCGGTTTGATGCTCACGAGTCGTTTCCTTCAGCAGGAGATGTGCAATGGGGCGGCGGGGTCAGTCATCATCTTCGCTGGCCAGAAGCGCGTGTGCATTGCGGGCACTATGGAGAACCCTGATGATGATCGCTTCGGTGTCAGTATAGCGGTAATAAAAAACATAGCCCCTGAAAAAATGGACGCGCAAGCCAGGGGCCAGGTGATCGCGGGCGGGGCCGAGCTCGGGATGGGAAAGAAGCGGCTCGAAGCGTTCGCTGAGCGGCTGCCAGGCCATTCAAGCCAACGCCAGCTATCCCTCGGAACTCGAACGACAGGGGGACCGGCTGCGTGAGGCCGGTCAGCACCTTCGCCCCGAACCCTTCCACGTCGATCTTCACGAAAGCGGGCCGAGCCTTTCCATGGCGGGGGATTGGGCGTTTAATCCCCCGGCGCCGAGGCGAAACTACCGAAGATCATGTCCGGCGCACTGGTGTTGTGGTGCGATATCGTGGTGCGTCCTAGCCAAACCTCCTCCACACCGCTTATGCGCTTGAAGCTGGCAATCGGTGCAAGGGTCCAAGATCTCGAGTCCCGCTCGCGCCAAGCGACTTCGGCGACGTCCGCGTTTCCAGGCATTACATACATGGATCGCAGGGCAAGGAACGGTATCGATGGGTTCATTGCCCGATCGAAAGACACTCCGAGCACCGTGTGTGTATCGTCCAGCTCCACGACCCGAACGCTCGCACCACCGCCACTTTCAAAAGCTAGATAGAACGTGCGATTGGCGGGATAGAAGCGGACTTCCGCGATCTCGACCAAGGGACGTTCCCCCTCTACGACCGGCCCAACGAGAAAAGAGCTGCCGTAGCTCGTGAACTTTAGATGAGACGGGGTCAGCGGCCGGGCCCGCCAATAGCCATCCGGAGGATAAAGCACCAGGAACTCCTCTGGACCTCGAGAGCCCTGTATCCAGAGCTGGATCATGTGGAGCCCGTGTTCCACGCGCCCATCAACCCGTACCGGCACATCGTCCTGTCGCCAGTACCGCTCGAACACGTAACCGATGAGCCACATTTCCCGGCTTTCGTAGAGCGTTACGCGTCGGGTATCGAACTCATAGAACTTCTCAGCCGAACGCTCACAGTTAGTGAAATCAGCAGCCGTACCGTCGGCTACTATCGCGCCGATATAGTTAGGATGCCGGGTCTCGATCCGGAAGCGCTGAATCGCATCTCCGCGCAATTTCATGTAAACGTTATCGGTCTCCGCGCACAAGGTCGGCTCGCTCGCGTTTATGAGTTCTACCCCGATGGTCGCGACGCAGGCGGCGCCCCCGCTAAAAGCAGCGGCGATCACCGCGACAACAACGATGAAGGGTGAGAAACAAAAAGCGTTTTTTGTCATAATACCATCGCGTCGTGGCCTGCAAGCTCAGGCCTACAGGTCATCCGGGGTGCAGAAAAACCCCAGGCTGCACCATTATATCGGCTCAATGTTAATAAAAAAACTAGGGCGTTGTGCTAAGGTGACAAAGGAACCGACCAGAACAGACATCGGTTTTCGGACGATCGTTCGGGGGGGGATCTCCATTGGCCTTTTGTGTGCCGCATTCACCGCCCAAGCGGGCGAGCCGCTCGATACGATCCGCCTTCCTTCGGGTTTCCATATCGCCGTGTTCGCGCGAGTTCCGCACGCCCGTACGATGGCGTTGAGCCAGAACGGCACCTTATACGTGGGCACGGGATCCAAAGAGGTCTATGCAGTCAGAGACCAGGACGGCGATCATAGGGCAGAGCGCCTCTTTACGATTGCGCGCGGGCTGGACCAACCGAACGGGGTTGCATTTCGAGATGGCGCATTGTTCGTGGCGGCGGTGAACCGCATCCTCCGTTACGATGACATCGAGCGTCGGCTTGACCATCCGCCAGCTCCAGTCGTCGTGTATGGCCGCCTTCCTACCGACGCTTGGCACGCTTGGCGGCGCATCGCCTTTGGTCCCGATGGCTGGCTGTACATAGCGGTGGGATCACCCTGCGATGTATGCGAAAGCGACGATCCCTATGCCGCTATCTTGCGCATGCAGCCAGACGGTAGCGCCCTGGAGGTCTTTGCCCGCGGTACGAGGAGCGTGCAAGGATTGGCTTGGACTCCGATGGATGGAACCCTGTGGTTTACCGAAAACGGGCGCGATTGGCTGGGCGATGACCTTCCTTCGGACGAGGTGAACCATGCTCCCCGTGCGGGGATGCATTTCGGTTTCCCCTATTGTCACCAGGGGGATACACCCGATCCGGAGTTCGGCCAGCTGCACCCGTGCGGCTCGTTCACGCCTCCCGTCGCCAAACTGGGTGCCCACGTGGCTCCGATAGGTATCGTTTTTTACCACGGCCAACTGTTCCCAATACACTATCATCACCGCCTCTTCATTGCAGAGCATGGCTCCTGGAATCGCAGCACACCCGCTGGCTACCGCGTGGTGGTAATGGGCCTCCAAGCTAATAAGGTCGTCGAGCAGGCGGTGTTTGCCGAAGGTTGGCTCAAAGGGCGAGAGGCATGGGGTCGCCCAGTGGACCTACTGCAGATGCCGGATGGCGCCCTGCTGCTTTCGGATGATAAGGCGGGGGCGATATATCGCATTAGCTACGGTACCCCAAACCGGCCGATAGGTTCTGAAGATTCTTCGGCTCCGGTGACGACCCACCGATTGGCCCCGGTCATACAAGGGGGGGATACAGGCTACAACAATAACCGGACTGCACGAGCCGGAGGTTGACCGCAGCCCTTGCAGTCTCAATCCCAGGGTCGGGAGGAAGAATGACCGTAAGGCTTATGCGCTGTTCCTTCCGGGCGCTATGGCCGGACAGGCAAAGTCTATGAGCGAGATGGTCTGGATCGTCATGATGATGATGGAGCAGTGGCTCCAGGCCCCCGACAATCGATCATGACCAACCCCCATCAACTCGATGAAGGGCCTTTCTTCCGGATCGACATTCAATGCCTGCGAGCCCTGGCGGTAGTCTTCGTGGTCCTATATCACGCACAGGTACCGCTGTTTTCAGGCGGTTACGTCGGCGTAGACGTCTTCTTTGTCATCTCCGGCTATCTGATTACCGGGCTCCTGATGCGCGAAACAGAGCGATGCGGAAGCATCGATTTCGCCGCGTTCTATGCCCGTCGAATACGACGGCTGCTGCCTGCGGCATTGCTGGTGCTGGTGATCACTGCATTGGCCGCACGCGTCCTACTTTCGCCGCTGGAGCAGCGGGAAATGGTGCCGTCTCTGCTATTCTCGGCACTGTACTCCAGCAATCTGTGGTTCGCCTCTCAAGCCACCGATTATCTTGCTAGCGATGTACACACCAACCCGCTCTTGCACACCTGGTCGTTGTCCGTCGAGGAACAGTTTTATCTGGCGTGGCCGCTTCTCATATTGTTGGCGGCAAAAGTCGGGCGCGCGGATCGGACGAAGACGCGACTGGTCTGGGCGATGGCCGCCGTGTTAGCGATATCCCTAGCGGCCTCCCTTTGGCTGACGGTGAAGGCACACGCTTGGGCTTTCTTCGGTTCTCCGACGCGCGCCTGGGAGTTCGCTACTGGCGGGCTCGCCTCCATGGCTCAAGGCCGTATGGCTGCGTTATCCAGACGAATCAAGGATGTATTGGCGGCGACCGGCTTGGCGTTGATGTTTGCCGCGGTGTTGTTGTTCGATAACACAACGCCTTTTCCGGGCTGGGCGGCCCTGCTCCCGGTAGCGGGAGCAGGGCTGGTCGTATCGGTGGGAGCCGGTCCTCAAGGTCGGGTATCGCGCTTGTTCATGCACTCCGCATGGCAGGTGGTCGGCAACCTTTCCTATTCCTGGTACCTGTGGCACTGGCCGGTCCTGGGATTCCAGGCAGTGCTTTGGGGATCTTCGACCTTGCCGGTGCGCATGCTGTGGGTTGCGGTTTCCCTGGCCTTGGCGGCTGTTACTTATCACTTCGTGGAAAATCCTGTGCGGTTCAGCGCAGCACTGGCTGTCAGGCCACTTCGTTCGTTTGCGGTAGGGATGTTATTGACTGCAGTCGGTACAGGCAGCGCGCTCGGCCTGCGCGCGTTGGCCAAGGACGCCATGGCGTCGTCGCAGCAAGCTCGCTTCGAGGCGGTGCGTAGCGATCTGCCTAGGATCTATAACGAGGGTTGTCACCTGCCGTATGCCGTAGAGTCGTTTCCTGCCTGCGTGTATGGCGACCAGTTCGCCGACCGGATCATGGTGCTGTTTGGAGACTCCCACGCGGCACAATGGTTTCCCGCGCTGGAGCGAGTCGCGACGGAAATGGGATGGCGGCTGATATCCCTGACCAAGTCGGCCTGTCCGTCTGCGATGGTCACACCGCACAACGCGGCGCTCGCCCGCCCCTATCGAGAGTGCGCCGCCTGGCAGGCTCGCGTACTCAAGCGTATCGCCGCGGAGCGGCCGACGGTAGTGGTACTGGGAAATTCCTCCCGCTACCTCCGTGACCCCAATGAGGGCATCGACGCCCAGGCCTGGCGAGAAGGAATGGCGCGCACGCTCGCCGGGATCCGTCAGGCCGGAGCAACTGCCATGATTGTTCGCGATACTCCTGAGCCTGGCTTCGATGTCCCCGTCTGCCTGTCCCGTGCGGCATGGCGCGAACACGGAGATGCAGCGTGTCGCTTCGAACGCCGTAATGCGCTGGATTCTCGAGTCGTGGAGATCGACCGGGCGGCCGCCCAGGGAATGGATCACGTTTCCTTGGTGGATCTGTCGGATATGCTCTGCGACAGGTCGGAGTGTCGGGCCGCAATCGAGGGAAGGGTGGCATACCGGGATACCCATCACCTAACCACGGCAGTAAGTGCCAGGCTGGCGCCGGCTTTGCGCGAGAGACTGGTGGCGGCGTTGGAAAGCCATCCGATTCGAACGCCATACTCACCCTTGCCGACGCAAACACGCTAGTGTAGTGTCCCTTAAATAACTTTACAGTTAAGCCGCCTTCTTTTTCCCTCGGGGCAGGGTGGATCTGGGCTTGATCTGCTCCATCTTGACCCGCGCCCGCTCGATCTTCT
>JBOIEG010001130.1:0-5285 GCA_050740915.1 Gammaproteobacteria bacterium
CGAGCGAAGGAAGGTCGCGTTCCGCCGGAGCGCAGGAACCGCAGTGTATATTGAAATACATGAGGATTCCGAGCACCGCCGGAACGCGAGATCCCGAGCGCAGTAGGTTTTTCACAAACTCTGAGTCCCGCAGGAGGGATCGGTGCGTGACGAAAGCTGGTAAGCTTCGAGCTTTAGCATGACGCACCATGAACACGCGCACGATCGAAGATTTCGTCGGCAATACCCCCCTGGTACGCCTGCAACGGCTACCCGGCGAGACCAGCAATACGATATTGGCTAAGCTGGAGGGAAACAACCCCGCGGGTTCCGTCAAGGACCGTCCGGCGCTCAGCATGATAAGGCGGGCGGAGGAAAGAGGCGAGATCGCTCCGGGCGACACCTTGATCGAACCGACCAGCGGCAATACCGGGATCGCACTGGCCATGGCCGCCGCGATTAAGGGCTATAGACTGGTCCTCGTGATACCGGAGAGCATGAGCATGGAACGGCGGGTGGTCATGAAAGCCTTTGGGGCACGGATAGTTCTCACCCCGGCAGAGCGCAGCATGGAAGGGGCCATAGACTTAGCGCGCCAGATGCAGGCGCAAGGTGAGGGCCGGGTGTTGGATCAGTTCTCCAACCCGGATAACCCGCGCTGCCACTATGAGGGAACGGGGCCCGAGATTTGGCGCGACACAGGCGGGGCGGTGACGCACTTTATCAGCTCCATGGGCACCACGGGAACGATCATGGGCACCTCGCGTTTTCTGAAAGAGAAAAACCCCGCGGTCCAGATCGTCGGCGTGCAGCCGAAGGACGGCGCGTGTATTCCCGGGATCCGGCGATGGGCTGAGGCGTACCTTCCCCAGATTTATGATCCCAAACGCGTTGACCGGATCATCGATGTCAGCCAGGAGGAGGCGGAAAGGACGACACGCGCCCTGGGGGCGGAAGAGGGGATCTTCGCCGGGATATCCTCGGGTGGGGCGGTGGCCGCCACGCTAAAGCTTTCGGGCGAGGTGGAGCACGCCGTGATGGTGGTGATCATCTGCGATCGGGGGGATCGCTATCTATCGACTGGCGTGTTTCCAGAGTAATAGCGCATTCGCCATTGCGCTTGGTCGATGTTTAGGCTCGCAGGACACCTCACGCCCCGGCCTTGCGCAGCATGTCGCGGATCCCGCGCACCGCTTGCCGAGTCCGGTGCTCGTTTTCGATCAAGGCGAAGCGCACGTAGCTGTCCCCGTACTCGCCAAAACCTAAGCCAGGGGAAACCGCTACCTTGGCGTCCAGCAAGAGCTTTTTCGCGAACTCTAGGGAGCCCATCGCCCGCAGGGGCTCCGGGAGCGGCGCCCAAACAAACATCGTGCCGCGGGGCTTTGCAACATTCCAGCCGATGGCGTTCAGGCCCTCACACAAGACGTCGCGGCGCCTCTGATAGCGCTCCCGCACCTCGGCGACACAGTCTTGCGGCCCCTCCAAGGCCGTGATCGCGGCGACTTGAACCGGGGTAAACATCCCGTAATCCAGATACGACTTTAGGCGCGCCAAGGCGTTGACTAGAACCGGATTGCCCACCATAAACCCGACCCTCCAGCCGGGCATGTTGTAGCTCTTCGACAGCGAGAAGAACTCGACGGCGATGTCCTTAGCACCCGGTACCTGAAGAATGGAAGGCGCCACATAGCCATCGAACACGATATCCGCATAAGCCAGATCTTGCACCACCCAGATCTTGTGCTCTCGCGCGATCTCGATCACCCGGGCAAAAAACGGCAGCTCCACACACTGCGTGGTCGGATTGCTGGGGAAGTTCAGCAACAGCAGCTTTGGCCGCGGCCAGGTATCGCGGATCGCCTTTTCCAGCTCTGCAAAGAAATCAATGTTCGAGCCGATAGGAACATGGCGCACGTCCGCCCCGGCGATGATAAAGCCGAAGGGATGGATGGGGTAAGCCGGGTTGGGTACCAATACCGCATCGCCATGATCCACGATCGCCATGGCCAAATGGGCGAGACCCTCTTTTGAGCCGATGGTGACAATCGCCTCGGTTTCCGGATCCAAATCGATGTCGTAGCGCTTCTTGTACCAGTTGCAGATGGCGCGCCGGAGTCGAGGAACACCGCGGGAGATCGAATAGCGATGGGTGTGGGGTCTCTGCACGGTGGCCGTGAGCTTGTCGATGATGTGTTGTGGGGTCGGCTGATCGGGGTTTCCCATCCCCAGATCCACAATGTCCTCGCCCCGGTGCCGTTCCGCCATCTTAAGCTCGTGCACCGCACTGAAGACATACGAGGGGAGTCGCTCGATTCTAGGAAAACGCGCGTTCACCTTTTTGCGCACACCTCATTTGCGCCTCCTCCGCGGGATCCGTGGGGCGCAGTTTCCGCCCGCGGGAGCGGGCAAAGGGTTTGGTAAAAATGAACGGAAGTTACCGTTCTGGTGATGCTGTGTCAAACCGGGTTTATGAGAAGACAGATTCTATGATTATGAATATACTAGCCTCATGGATTCACTTCAGATAGCGCGCCGTAACATCCTTAACCCGCTCGGGTTTGACGAGAGGCAGTTGCAGCAGGCGCTGGATGGCATGCTCAGCCGATCGATCGATCTCGCCGAGTTGTACTTCGAGATAACCCGCGCTGAAAGCTGGCAATTGGAAGATGGGATCGTCAAAGAAGGATGTCATAACATCGACCAGGGGGTAGCGGCGCGAGCGGTCAGCGCCGAAAAGACAGGCTTCGCTTATTCCGATGAGATCCTCCCCCGTGCGCTACAACAAGCGGGGCAGGCGGCGAAGGCCATCGCTAAGCTGGGCGGGGAAGGGCGATCCTTGAAAGTGACGGCGAAGCCGCCCGATCGAGTCCTCTATTCCGCTCAAGACCCGATCGGTTCGCTCCCGCCTGAGCAGAAAGTCGAGCTATTGCGCTCACTCGATGCAGAGGCACGGCGTGCAGACCCCAGGGTGAAACAGGTCATCGCGAGCCTCACAGGAAGTCATAGAGTCATGCTGGTCGCGGCCAGCGACGGCACCTTCACCGCGGACACGCGCCCATTGGTGCGGCTCCAGGTCAGCGTCGTTGTCGAACAAGGCATCCGCCGCGAGACGGGCTCTTATGGGGGCGGTGGCCGGTTTGACTATGCCTGGTTCCTTGAAGCCGACCGGGTTACAAGCTTCGCTCGGGAAGCGGTTCGCCAAGCCCTGCTCAACCTAGAAGCACAAGAAGCGCCCGCGGGAACCATGACGGTCGTGCTCGGACCGGGGTGGCCCGGGATCCTGTTGCACGAGGCCATCGGCCACGGGCTGGAAGGAGACTTTAATCGCAAGGGAACTTCGGCCTTCAGCGGGCGCATTGGCGAGCGCGTCGCCTCGCCACTATGCACCATCGTCGATGATGGCACGCTCACAGAGCGCCGAGGATCGCTCAATGTCGACGACGAAGGCACGCCGACCCAGTGCACCACCTTGATCGAGGATGGGATTTTAACCGCCTACCTGCAGGACAAACAAAACGCCAAGCTCATGGGTACGCGCTCCACCGGCAACGGCCGGCGCGAGTCCTACCACCACAGGCCGATGCCACGCATGACCAATACCTACATGTTGGCGGGTCCCCACGAGCCGGCGGAGATCATCGCCTCGGTAGAGCACGGACTTTACGCGGTAAATTTCGGTGGCGGTCAAGTGGATATCACCAGTGGCAAGTTCGTGTTCAGCGCGAGTGAGGCCTATCTGATCGAAAAGGGAAAGGTGACTCACCCCGTTAAAGGGGCAACCTTGATCGGCAACGGGCCCGATGTGCTGACGCGGGTTTCTATGGTTGGGAACGACTGGCAGTTGGACCCCGGTGTGGGCACCTGCGGAAAAGAAGGGCAGCAGGTCCCGGTAGGGGTCGGTCAGCCCACTTTGCGCATCGACGGGTTGACGGTGGGTGGAACGAAGGCGGGCTAAGGGCGCTCCTCTGTTGAAACCTGCCGCGGTTTGAGGGCAGGGTTCTGCGACGCAACAGGGGCTTCACAGGACCAGCGTTCCAAGGGGTTGTTCGTCGGCGCTTATGCGACTTCCATCTATTCCCACCCGATGGGTATCCTAGCGCTACCAAGGAGAAGGCCCATTGACCGGACCCTCAACTACTCCCGCGTTGTTTATCAGCTACGCCCGGGCCGACCGGATGTGGGTCGATCGCTTCGCCGGCGGTTTGGAACGCAATGGCTACAGCTATTGGATGGACACCAGCGACATCCAAGGCGGGGATGACTGGCTCGGTGCCATCTCCGCCGCTATCGAAGGTGCAACAGTCTTCATCACGATCGTGAGCGCCGCAGCCAACCGCAGTGCATGGGTGCGGCTAGAGTTTTTGCGCGCCAAAAATCGCGGTAAACGGATCATCCCCTTGCTCGCCGATGGGGCTGGTTTGCCCTGGTACATGGCCGATAAGCAGGCCCTTGACCTCCACGGGGATTACGACGCGGATCTCGCGCGCCTTATCGAAGGCCTTGCCGCGCTTCCCGCAGTCGCTCCTGTGCGCACGGAGACAGCGCGTGATCTGGAGCTTGCTTATCTCCGGCGCCTTCAACTCGGTGAGCTTGTGCATACCGAACTCTATACGCCTATGGCCGGCGCCGCCCACATCCATAAACGCGAGACTACGACGCTGGCGATGCCGTCGGTGGTCATGCGTCCGGAGTTCGAGCACCTTCGTCATGCGCGCGAAACGGCCAAGGAAACACCGACAGAAACTCAGCGTCGCGAGGATATCACAAAGGCCGTGCTCAAGGTGCCCCGCGCGGTGCTCTTAGGTGAACCGGGTGCGGGGAAAACCACCACGTTGTGGAAACTTGCGCGCGACACCGTAGAGTGTGCGCTTGTCGATGGCAATGCGCCTATCCCCTTGCTTATTCGGCTCGGCAACTGGACCGACCCCCGGGGATCGCTCGTACCGTTCATGCGTCACCAGCTAGTGTAGTGTCCCTTAAATAACTTTACAGTTAAGCCGCCTTCTTTTTCCCCTCGGGACAGGGTGGATCCGGGCTTGATCTGCTCCATCTTGACCCGCGCCCGCTCGATCTTCTTGATGATGTCCTCGACGGTGGCCGTCCAGATGAAGGGCTTGGGATTTTGGTTCCAGGCTTACCTAAATTCCTCGATCGCCTCTTTTAAATCCGGCACGCTCACGAAGCTGCCGCGCCGGGGCGATCTCCCAGACCTCCCCGATGCCCGGCTCGCGGACCCGCGTGCGCCACAGTTGCACGGTAGGCCGGCTTACGCCGAGTTCTTCGGCGATCGACACATTGTTCTGACC
>JBOIEG010001131.1:0-3784 GCA_050740915.1 Gammaproteobacteria bacterium
GTACGACAGGGCGCTGTGGCGCGAGGCATTGGCGTGGACCTTGGTCCCATCCAACGCTACCGTCCCCAACTTCAACAGCTTCATCTGCTTGGCGATGCCCAGCACCTGCACGAACAGGTGCTCGATAAAAGTTCCGCCTTAAGTCCGACAGGCTCCTAGCGTGGGCGATGTTGATGAACCCCGTCACAAATCCGCGACGTGGGACCACTCCTGGCGACGGGGTACTCCAGCTGTTCTGCCTGCAAATCTGTTCCACGCGCGGCCCGGCGATGTGCAAATAGACTTTGACAGAGAAACAGCCCCCGGCCTATAGTCTTACGCCCCAGAGGTTTTAATGCATTCGTAAACGCCGATCGTAAGCTTCGGCTCGGTTTTGTTCACGGTACAACGATAGGTGGGTCACCGGTTATCAAAAATAGCCACCCGCACCGGGGATAAGGGCACCACGGTGCTAGGCGATGGCTCGCGGGTGAAGAAATCCAGCGCCCGCGTCCAGGTGATGGGCGAGGTGGACGAGCTCAATAGTTGGTTGGGCTTGTTATTAGCTGAGGATATCCCGAAGCAGTTACGCGAAACCCTGACCAACATCCAGCACAGTTTGTTCGACTTTGGGGCGGAGCTTTGCATGCCCGGGACGGCGAAGATAAACGTCGATTACATCCGCTCGTTGGAACACGTCTTGGAGGAGCTGAATAAATCCTTACCCCCTCTCAGGGAGTTTATTTTGCCCGGCGGTCCCCCAGGCGCCGCCGTGTGTCACCTCGCGCGGGCGGTATGCCGAAGGGCCGAACGGAGCCTGGTTGTGCTGGCCGAGGCGGAAACGGTCAACCCCTCTGCTCTGGCCTACCTGAATCGCTTATCTGATTTACTGTTTGTGATCGCGCGTACGCTAAACAACCAAAACGGCCAATCCGAGCCGCAATGGGACCCGCAGCGGCTTGCGCCGACGGAAAGGTGATTGCGGAGCTGCACCAATCAGGCAAGCTGTAGGACACGTCATTTAGGCAGCCCAAGACGAACCAGCTCGCGCTGCGTTCACCACTTCGGCGCGAGCTCGCGGAATCTTGCGCTCTGCTCGGCGGGCGAAACTTCGAGACCAAACGGCAGCAGGAACCCCTGGAGAAGGAAATCAGACAATTAAGAGTGGCTTGAGACCCGAAGAGCAAAATGACTATAAAAAAACAACAAGGTCTCGATTACGCCAAATCGGGCGTGGATTCGGATTTACAAGAAGTTGGCCTGCAACGCTTAATCGCTAAAATTCTACCTACTTTTAAGAACCAAGGCTTGGGAGCGGTAAAGCTTAACATCGGCCAGTTCGCAAACGTGATCGATGTTGGCAACGGCCAGGGTGTGTGCGTTTCTACCGACGGAGTCGGCTCAAAGGCGCTTATCGCAACAATGATGAAAAAATACGACACCATCGGAATCGACTGTGTGGCGATGAACGTCAACGACATCATTTGCGTGGGCGCTCGACCTTTGACGCTGATCGACTACATCGCCGTCCGCCGACCGGATCCGGATCTGCTGGAGCAGATCGGACAAGGCCTGGCTGTCGGTGCGACAGAAGCCGATGTCTCTATATCCGGCGGTGAAATAGCGCAGTTGCCGGACATGTTGGTTGAGCACAAAGGGGGAGAGTGTTTTGATTTAGCGGGAACAGCGATCGGTATAGTTGATCTAGAAGAGATCATGGTCGGCCAAGATCTCGAACAGGGCGATGTAGTCGTTGGGATTGAAAGCAGCGGAATTCACAGTAACGGACTGAGTTTGGCGCGCAAGGCTTTTGAAGGGAAGTTTTCTGTCGACTCGACCGTCGACGAACTGGATTGCACGCTCGGAGAGGAGCTACTCAAGCCGACACATATTTATGTACCAGAAGTTCGCGACCTGCTCGATCAGAAGATACCCGTGAAGGCGCTGGTGCATATTACGAGTGACGGGTTTTTGAATTTGACGCGCGTGTTATCCCGGGTCGGTTATGTGCTCGATCAGTTGCCTGCCCCACACTCAATTTTCTCGCTTATTCAGAAACACGGAAGAGTGAGCGATGAGGAGATGTTTTTCGTCTACAACATGGGGATCGGCTTTTGTGTTGTGGTCGCCCCAGCCGATGTCGCGCGTGTGTTGACCGCAGTCACATCCCACGGCAAAAAAGCGCAAGTGATCGGGCACGTTGTGAATGACCCGCAGGAGCGAGTGTTTATCCCACAGAGCAAGCTGTACGGGAAAGGAAAGCGGTTCTACAAGATGGAACGGCTTCCTTCGGAATTTGGGTCCGCTTCTTAGATGGATGGTTCAGGCTGCTTTACAGATGCTTGAGGTCCAGCGTCGGCGGCGCCATGTTATGCCCCTATCTATGCTTCGACGATGTCTGGCTTCGTGCTTTGTACGAATGCGACGACCGCGGTCCATAAGGTAATCCACACTGAGCACAACACCGGTTATCTTCGGACAGCTCGACCCGCGTCTCTTCGATGGGAAGATCTCTAAGATCGTGCGGCCATGCCCCGGAGAATGCCTCTGCTGTCCCCGTGGACGCGCCGGGGCCTTCTCATTCGCGGTCCATCCCCGCGTTCACTACGCCCCGTTCCCTTCTCGCTCTTGCGGCCAAAGAGCCGCTGCTTCAGGTCACGCCGTTCGCCCTTGAGCTTCTCAATCTGTTTCTTGAAGGCCTCTTCACGGGCGATCGCCCGCTGATCTGCGCTTTCCAGTAATTCGCCTCCCACTTGAGTTCGATGTACTCGCTCTTCGGGACGTTAACATGGACAGTCAATGGGGCTAACGGCGGTGGGAGAACAGCCATCGGTTGCTCGCTGGCGTCGGGGAGAGCGGGTAGGTGGCAACCCATGGGCCAAACAATACACAATTTCGGCCCGTGTGTCCCGCACTTCTTTCAGCGCGAAACCGTTAACGGAATAGGTACCGAAATTTTCACGAAACATTGCTAACTTGTTGAAACATATAATGCAACGGCTATCGGTTGGAAAAGAAAAAAGCCGAGGGTCTATTTCCCGGGAGCCCTGGAAACACTCACACAAAATCCGGTCGGCCTTGTCCATAATCGAAACCGCCGAGTCGTGCTGTGGGATTGCCCGATGTTGGGGTTCACGATATGGGCCGAGGATGCCCGCGAGTATAATGCTTGGTTACGCACGGAGTGGCATCCAGACCGCAAGCCATAGGGTAGGGCATGTCGGTTTCCAAACCGCTTTGAGTCTAAGGAGGCTGTAATGCACGTCAAACGTCAGTTTATTGAAGTCAAGTCACCCCAAGTCACACTCGAGCTCCCCGATACGTTCGTTAATCATCGAGTCCTCGTTACGGTCCAGATGTTGGATGAAGGCGACAGATCACATCCCGCACCCTTAACGGCGGACGAATCGGGCGAATTGCTGGCACAAACCCGCGGCGCCTGGGGCCATCAATCGCTGGCTCAGGTGGACGCGCGAATAGAGGAACGACGCCAAGCGGATTGGGGGGAGGACTAGAGAAAGAGCGCGTCCATGTCCTACGTGTTCGATAGCAACATACTGATCTATCAACTTAGCGATGCGCTTTCCGCACGCGGTGGTGAGCTGCTGCGGGCAGGATTGCTTCAGGGAGGGGCGTACTCAGTGATTTCACGAATCGAGATCATGGGTTACCCGCAATCGCCTGAGAGGCTGTGAAAAAACCTCCTGGGACAGGGGAATGATGAGAAGGGAGCTGGTAAAATAGCGGGAACACAACTGAAGCAACGGTATCCCTCATGGCAGACGAAGCATCCAGGGCTTTATTT
>JBOIEG010001132.1:0-1775 GCA_050740915.1 Gammaproteobacteria bacterium
CCGCTGCATCATCCACAACGTGATACAGCCTATTACGTATAAGCTCGTCACGCAGTTTTTCACTGGCCACTCGGATGCGCTGTGTGTGTGCCGCTTCGAAATTACGGCCGCCGAGATCGCCCGTTAGTTTGAAATCGAGAACTACAAGGCGTTTAAGCGATGACGGCGTTGAGAAGCCGCCGGACGCCTCGTCAGGAAATGCAATGGCCGTCCCTATGGTCAGAGTGACGACAAGCAAGCTTAACGCGAGATTGATGCTAAAGACTGAGGACATAGATTCTCCTTTGGGTGAGGTGCAGCGCCAACCCTTCTCCTTAAAGGCCAAACCAACGCTCCACAATCGCCCAGACATTATGACAGAGGCTTAGCTCGAAGACGAACCGGGCCATCGTCGTAAACGGCAGTACACCGAGAAGGCTATTGAGCGCATGCCGCAGTTTCACCCGCCGTGCTCTCCAAGGCCACGTCTGGAACCTCTATGCGCCGTGGGGCTGAGGTGGCGCGCGGCCGAGAGCTTCAGGACGAGCGGAAGGTGTGCCCTTCTCGCTGGCACTTTAACGCGACTCCATGGCTTACTTCGTATGTCTTGATCGCAGCGCTCCGCAGGCAACCGGTAATCGTGGGTTCTACTTCATGCGGGATTCCGGCCCGAATGTCGCCCCTCGATCCCACGGGGCGGGCGGCGCAAAGCGCTCGGCGAGAAAATCCACGAACGCCCGCACTTTGGGTGAGAGATAGCGGTTGTGGGGGTAGACCGCATAGAGGGTAGAGGGCTCGGTTGGATAATCGTCCAGCAGCGTGATGAGCGCCCCGTTCCGTAGCGCTTCGCCGACCATGAAGGTCGGGGTGCGCGCGACTCCCATCCCCGCCAACAGCATATCCCGGATCGCCAGGCCGTTGTTGGACCGATAGCTGCCCGACACCGCGACGCTGCGCTTGCCACCGGGCCCATCGAAGTGCCATTCGTTGCCGCTCGTGAGGGTGAAGAGCAAACAGTTGTGGCGGATCAGATCCTCAGGCGTCTCGGGCACCCCGGCGCGCTCCAAGTAAAACGGTGCGGCACAGACCACGAAGTGGATGGGTGTGAGGCTGCGTGCGACCAAGGTCGAATCGGGAAGCGCAGAAATGATCCGCAGCGTCACATCATAGCCTTCCTCGATGACATCGACGAAGCGGTCGTTGTAACTCACATCGAGCGCGATCTCTGGGTAGCGCGTGAGGAACTCGGGCAGCGCGGGGCCGAGGTGCAGGATCCCGAAGGACATCGGCGCGTTGAGCTTGAGCCGCCCGCGTGGCGCCGCTTGGCCATGGCTCACGCAGCGCTCGGCGACGGCGATCTCCTCGAGCGCCAGGCGGCTGCGCTCATAGAGCGCAGCTCCTGCTTCGGTCAGGCTCAAGCGTCGGGTGGTGCGGTTGAGGAGCCGCGCACCGAGCCGCTCCTCGAGCCGGGTCACATACTTGCTCACCACCGACTTGGCGATCCCCAGCCGCTCTGCGGCAGCGGTAAAGCTCTTCGCTTCCACTACCCGCACGAAGACCACGATGTCGGTCAGATCGTCCAAGCGTCCCCCAATTAATCATCATGCGCGAACAATCTTGTTCCGGGAGACTAGATTATCAAAGAGCGATGCCCAAGTAGGATCTACCTACCTAGGAGCCTGTCGGACTTAAGGCGGAACTTTTGATGTGCAAACCGATCGGATCGGCAATGGATTCAATGAGCGAGCGTGCATGAGCCACTTCCGTCAATGCGATCGTGACACACCCTACCTGCT
>JBOIEG010001133.1:0-1421 GCA_050740915.1 Gammaproteobacteria bacterium
GGACGGCCACCGTCGAGGACATCATCAAGAAGATCGAGCGGGCGCGGGTCAAGATGGAGCAGATCAAGCCCGGATCCACCCTGCCCCGAGGGAAAAAGAAGGCGGCTTAACTGTAAAGTTATTTAAGAGACACTACACTAGCCCAAGGGCAGACCGTGCGCCTCGGCCACCGGCTCGCTCAATAGAGCGCCATCGACCATGTTAATCGCAGGCTTAAACCACGGGTCGACCTCTGCCAGTTTGCTAGCACCCGGCTCTGCAAGCTTTAATACCCAGGGCAAGGTGGCGTTGGTCAGGGCTTGAGAGCTGGTGCGCCCCACCGCACCTGGCATGTTCGTCACACAGTAGTGCACGATGTCGTCAAGCACGAACGTAGGGTTCGCATGCGTCGTCGGTCGGGTGGTCTCCACGCACCCGCCCTGGTCCACGGCGACGTCCACGATCACGGCTCCCGGCTTCATCTGCTTGAGGTACTCCCGCCGAATCAGCACCGGCGCGAGAGCCGCGGGTATCAACACCGCACCGATGACGAGATCGGCGCTGGCTATATATTTTCTAATCGCATGATCGTCCGAATAGATGGTCGTCACGTTGGCGGGCATCACGTCGGCAAGATAACGCAGGCGCTCTAAATTCACATCCATGATGGTCACATTTGCGCCCAAACCAGCGGCCGCAATGGCGGCATTCGATCCCACGACTCCGCCACCGATAATCAATACTTCACCGGGTTCCACACCGGGGACACCGCCCAGCAAAATCCCCCGCCCCATCTGCGGGCGCTCAAGGTATTTGGCGCCTTCTTGAACCGCAAGACGCCCCGCCACTTCGCTCATGGGGGTGAGCAACGGCAAGGTGATACCGCCATTGACGCCTTGCGCTCGTAAGGTCTCGTAAGCTATTGCTACGATGCCGGCTTTCAGGCAGGCTTCGGTGAGGGTCTTGTCGGCCGCGAAGTGAAAATAGGTGAAGACCTGTTGCCCACGCCGCAACATCAAGAGCTCCGTCGCTTGCGGTTCTTTGACCTTGACCAGCAACTCGGCACGAGACCAAATCTCTTCAGCATTGGCACAGATCCTCGCACCTGCTTCTGTGTATTGCGCATCGGCATATCCAGATCCTTCACCCGCTCCGTGCTCTATTAACACCTCATGTTGGTTGCGCGTGAGCAGTTCCGCCCCCACAGGTAGCAGACCCACCCGGTACTCATCGGCCTTGATCTCTTTGGGTACGCCAACGATCATGTCCTAAGCCCCTGTCTTTGCAACAGTCCAACCCACGGCGTCGCACCCCCCTGAGCCCGCGGAATGACCAAGTTTCGCCGTTGACTCTCTCTAGGAGCCTGTCGGACTTAGGGAGCCGTAGCGAGGCGCGTGGGAAATCGAGGACGGATTTTCGATCATTTGAGACGAATAGTAGTA
>JBOIEG010001134.1:0-4741 GCA_050740915.1 Gammaproteobacteria bacterium
TGAGCAAAGAGTGTGGGCACCTGCTCGATCAAGCGTCCGACGATCCGCCGCACCCTCGCTAGATCGTCGCACCAGACCCCTTCGCGCCCCACGGCAAGACGTCTAGCCGTAACCGCTTCTTCCTTGCTCTGCAGCGCCTGAAGAAACAGACCCGGGTTTTCCACCAACCGCTCGCGCTGGGTGCGGTTGGCCTGCTGATAGCGGCTATAGAGGCATTGGAGCTCACGCGTCGAGAAGGGTTGCTGTTCGAACCGTGAGAGCAGCGTTCGGGCGTGCTCGGTGTTGGCGCGCGCCAACGGGGCCATGATCCGGGTGGCCGCCCAGAGCGAGACGCGCCCGGCGCGCACCGCCTCCAACGTATGACTTTAGGCGATTGAAACGGTCAGGCAGTTTTTTTGAGATCTTCCGATTCGCCTGCGCGGGTGGGTTTGGTTGTGAGGGTCGTTTGGGCCAACTGCAGCACATGCTTGACGGGGTTGAGTCCTTGGAGTTCTGCGGAGCGAAATAGGGTCATGAGGATGGCGTGCGCCTTAGCGCCGTCCTCGGAGCGATTCTGTTGGCTGATTTTACGCGTGAGGACAGCGGGGCGCATCTGTTGCTCGCCATGATTGTTATAGGGGCTGACCTGCTCGTGGTCGAGGAAGGTGAGCAGCTCGTTGCGATGCCGCCGTAAGCGTTTGATGAGCCGCTTAGCGTCCGCATCGTCGAATGAGCTGTCGATCAGGTCATCGAGGCGTTTATGAAGTTGCGCTTTGCGGCGGGCGTACGTCTCAGGGGCCAGTGCGTGGCGTCGCTACCCAAGCCGTACCGCGTCTTTGAGAAGACGGGTGAGGGTTTTTCGAAAGCGCTTCCACTCGGTGAAGTGATTGCGCTTATCGACTTTGAGGAGCTCGGTGAAGAGATGGAAGTAGCAGCGCTGTTTGGCCAAGGCCTGGATGGCGTTGTAGGCACCCCAGAAATCGGTGATCAAGAGGCCGGGGAACAAGGTGCCCAGCACTTCTTTGACCACCGTTGCGCCGCGGTGCCTATCGATCAGGTAGTAGCAATAGTGTTGGGTGGCGAACGCCCACAACCAAAAGGTGGCCCCGTTTATTCTCCAACCGGTTTCGTCAGCGTGGAGGACGGCGCTTTGGCGTATCGCTTGGCCAATCTCCTCATAGGAGCCTTGGAGAAGTGCGGCGAGATTCTTCCACGCGAGCGTCAGGCCCCCGGGGCTGACCGGGAAGCCCAGGGCTACGCCGGCGTTCTTCACACAATTCCCCACGCTCATGCCGATGCCGTAGTGCAGCCAGGCGGTGTAGATGATGAAGCGCAGGCCGAGTGTTGCACCCGGCAGGGCGGCAGTCACCCTGGGGGTCACTATCTGCTTGCAGCGAGGACACCAATGACCGTGCACAGTATGCTCGGTGATCTCCGAGGTCACCTGTGGGATCTCCTCGATGAGCCGACGATGGGTGCGGATCGGTGGTCCCACCGGCCCCGCGCACTCGGGGCAGCGGCTCAGTCGGTGGGGGCGCTTCGCATCGATACGCGTCGGGGCGCGGCGCCAGGCGCCAGCATGCCCCACTTTGCGGCCCGGGCGTTTGCGACGTCGACGCGCCCGAGGCTTCAAGTACACGGGCGTCATCCCCGAGGGTGTGGTGGGAGTCACTTGGGGCGGCTCGGAGGCGCCCGGTGTTTGTAACCGCTCCCACTGCTCGGCCTTCTCCCAAAGCGCGAGTTGTGCGGCCTCGGCCTGTGTGCGCGGCAGGTCCAGGATGGCGAGTGCTTCCTCGCGGGTCACAGTGCAGTGAGTGTTTCTCGAAAAGCGCGCTGCAGCGGATAGAGATATAGTGCCTTCGCCACCCCGTGCCGCGGGTAGGCATTGCCCCGCTTGGCGTGGCCTTGGGTGGTGCCGACATAGCACCAATTGGCGGCGCGGTAACAGGTCCCTTTGAAACGCGCGAGGTCAACGAAGGTCTCAGCCAACACCACCGGATGGCCATAGCGTGCCTCCCAACTCCGGCTCAATCTCCGCACGCTCATCCCGAGCACCTTCGAGGCCAGGTGTTCCACCCGCACCCAAGGCAAGAGGAGAAAGCGTACGTTGTTGGTCAGAAGATGCAGCCGCGCGCGCTTCTCCGCCACACCCCAGCCGATCCACCGCTCCCGCGGCGCGCTCTTCCAGGCGGCGCTTGCCCAACCCAGACACCCCACCACTTGGTCACCGAGATAAACCAGTTGCTTGATGTGTTCCCCGACGAGCTTAGGACGTCCCAAATAGTGGTAGTGATGCACCAGGTAATCCCACAGCGTGCGATCGGCATCATGGGCCTCAACGATCCGCGGTGGGGGATAGTCGCCTACCCCTCCGCTCAGCGGGCAATCGTCGTAGCGAGGGGTGTGATCAAAGCGTGGCTCCGAGCGGTTGATTTTGACCCTCTGAGGTGGAGGCAGCACGATGTGCCCCGCCTCCTCTAAGCGCAGCAAGAGGTCCCGCGCCGCAAACCCCTTGTAGGCACCATTGGGTTGGCGCCAGTCCCAGTGCTCGCAAAGCACCTGCGCGATAAAGCTTCGGCCTCGTGGGTAATGCGCGGTGATCGTCGCACGAATGAGTGCAATGTCCGAAGCGCTCAGATCACGGCCACGGTAGCGAAAGAGGATCGGTTCCATGCAAGCTCCCTCAGTTGCGGGAACCTTACACGAATGCCGGCTCTGACGCCAGCGGAATTTTTCAGGAGGCTAAAGTATTACCCTCCAACAACTCCTCGGGCAAGGTCCGATAGAGACTCAGGCGCCGACTCACCCAGCTGACATCGCGGCCGATGCGCAGAGCCAAGCTCCGAAGTGAATGTCGGGTGGAGAGCTCTTGGAGCAGCGCCGCCTCCTCGATCGCCTTGAAGCCCCGCTCGGTCCCGCGCGCCAGACACAACAACAACGCTTCATCGACCGAGCGCTCCCACACGTCTACCCAGATGAGATCTTCGCCCACGGCCCGCAAGGCTTCCAAGCGCCGATAGCCGTCGATGAGCACCCAACGCGGAGGCTCCTCGGCTTGCGCGACCGCTACCACCGGCATCAGCTGACCGTGCTGTCGGATGGAATGGATCAGGCGCGCCAGGCGCTCGGGATCGCGCAACCGCAACGATGCAAAGCGTGCAATCAGGCAATGCAGATCGAGGCGCATGACGTTTTCCACGGCCACTACGCTAGCACCCTCACCCTGGCTTGCCCATCAAGTCCTCTCTTTGCAATCACCCCCAAAATGACCGTTACCCTCGGAAAGTATTTGCATTTTCACCAAGTACGCGTCCATCTTTGCAATCCCTGACTTATCCACCGGCGTCAGCCAGTACGTCCCGGAGCGGACAGCGGTTTGTTCCGCCCACACCTCCATCTTTGCAAACCTCGGGGAACATGCACTCGGTGCCGGCTGGCTCCGACGCCGGTTCCTCTGCCGCTGCTGTTCACGGTTGCGCGCGCTGTACTCGGGATGCGACCGGCGATACTCACGCCAGTAGTCAGGATGGCGCTCGCGCCAGCGGCGCTGGGCCTCGGCTTGATTGGCTCGGTAATCCGGATCTTGCTTCAGCTTCGCCCGTTGCCAGCGGGCGCGTCTTCTGCGCTGACACTCGGGATCCGAGCAAAATCGTTGGTGGGTGACATTCCGCCGCGGGCTGAACAGATCACCACAACCCGCACACCGCTCTCTGCCCATGGCACACCTCCCGCCAGGAGTCTTTTCCTGCAAGAGGTTGCCGTAACAAAAAGCACTATCCCCCCATGATCTGCGCCGTGATCAAATAAGGGGGGAGAGAAACGCTTAAATCAGAGTCCGTCGTTTCGGCTTGTTAAAAAAACTGGTGGGTCCATTTCGCTGAGCACAAGTGGGTCAATTTCGGTGAGCGTCAAGGTTTCTTCGCCCAGGTCTGCCGGTTGCGCCCATGCAGCCGCACCACCGCCACTTCAGGACTGCTGACTTCCCACACGGCCGGGATGCTGCTCGCAAAGCCTTGGGGTTCATCGACCACGACATGCGCCAGACCGTTTTGGCGTTCGAAGGCGAGCACCTCCTCGCGATGTCGCTCCTCAAGCCAGGTCTTGTTCCGGAACTCCACCGTGCAGCTTTTCGGCGCATTCCAGGATATGCGCCAGGTTCGCCCTTCCGAACACGAACCAGGGCGGAAACTGAAACACCACTACCCCCAGCTTCCCCGCCCGTCGCAGAGGATCGAGGCTCAAACGAAAGCGCCGCCACAGCTCCTCCCTGACGTCTTCGGGCAGGTCGCGGTAGTAGATGTTCTTGTTATCAATGGTTCCCAGCGCTTTGCGGATGTCGGCCGGCAGGGCAACCGGTGACGTCTGGTGACCGGTAAAGAGGCGGAATGCCTTGATATCGAACACGAAGGTCCTCGGGTGCGCGCGCGACCCATAACATCGAGTTGTGCTCCGAGGGCATGCCGTAATAGGAACTATCCACCTCCACAATGGGAAATCGGCTGGCGTAGTAACGCAACCTCGCTTCTGAGGTCTTAGCGGCCCCTGGATAGAACAGGCCGGATTCGACGAGTGTCTTATCGGTCCAAGAAGTTGTGGGCTGGAGCATGTGCCTTGAGCCGCACCGTCAGCACGGGTAGGATGATCTCTTGCAACGAGGTGCCGCCATGGTGGAACGCGAGGTCGCCACCCGCCTTGAAGACACCACAGCCGTTTGGGAACACGAATTCGAGATCAGAACGGTACCCAAGCGCAGCGGCAGACA
>JBOIEG010001135.1:0-1328 GCA_050740915.1 Gammaproteobacteria bacterium
CCCAGTGGCGCACCGGGAAACCATCGCGGGTGACCGCGATCCCGACCACGATTTGGGGGGCGTTGTCGCGACCGTTTTTCGACTTCCCGCGCTTGCGCAAGGCACGGTAGGTCTTCGCACCCGCCGCACGGCTGCCTTGCACTTCATCGGTTTCACCCCGGCCTTCATCCTCCTCGTCGATCTCAAAGTGCAGGGAGGTCGTGTCATAGAAGAGGAGCTCCACATCGAGGTTGAATAGATCGGCGAGGCGATAGTAGAGCGCCTCTTCAAGGCGGCCCTTGTTTGCCTCCAGGACGTCCATCGCGCGGTAGAGATGCTGGAGCTGAAGCCCTTCGGTGCCCTCGATACGCACCTCCTCGGCCAACCACTGTTCGTGGCAAGCCAGTTTAGAGGCCGGCGCACAGGCCCGCTGTGCCACCATGGCGAAGAGTGCCCGCTCCAGCGGGAAGTCAAGCTTGCGTTGCTCGAGCACCTCGCGCAGCACCTCTGCCATCCCCAGCCGCCGCCACAGTTGCTCGAGCACATACACATCGCCATAAGGCCAGGCATCGAGCAAGCGCCAGGAAGAGTCTTGCGCCACGATTTCTTCTGGAGAGCATCGTCGCAGGATGCTGCGTGCCAAGCGCCGCAGTCGCTCGGCCATCCTGGGATCCTCGGCACGTCCGCAGTTGTAGAGGATGCGGATGTGGGTATGGCGTTTAACGGGATCCCAGACGCTTTCCGCGATCTGGAGGTGAGTGAGGTAGGAGCCGTCGACCCGCCTCTGGCGGGTTTCGCGCAAGTACATGTACGTCACTATACACGATGTGCAACTTCTTTTGCAAGGTGTAAACGCCAATCCATGTACGTAGTGTTTTTCGTCATGTTCGCAGCCCTCCGACACTTAACCGCTTGATCCATAAGTCACCCCACCACCGCAGCGACTCGAAAATGTACGCGGAACTGTCAAAGTCGAGTCTGGGCGTTTGGCGTTGCACGCGAGTGCGGGCCAAAGGGGGGTGTCGGCTCAGGGAGCTGAACCGGATGGAATGGGGTATCGGTTTGGGGTCAGGCCGTTGGCGAGGAGATCGAATGGCCGCGCCGGTGATCGGGGCAGTACTCTGATGGGCAAGCCGAGATGCGTGAGGATCTTGGCGATCACCGCGGGGGCGCGCGGGCGCGGATCTAAGCCGGAGAACGCCACAGCAGCGTCTGCCTTGGCGAAGGGGGTGCGCTGTAACACCGTGGCGAGCGCGGTCGAAATCAACGGGCCGAAACCAGGGACCGTATGCAATGAGATGGAGCCTTGGATTGGACGGGGGACGAGCGCGGCCAGGCGTTGCATGAAT
>JBOIEG010001136.1:0-5267 GCA_050740915.1 Gammaproteobacteria bacterium
TCCGAAGAGAGCGACATCGACGGCCGTGCGGATATTTACAGTCTCGGCATCATTCTCTTTGAGATACTGACGAGCAAAAAACCCTACCGCGCCGAGTCGGTTCTGGATTTGCTATTGCTGCACAAACGGGGGCCTCTACCGCAGTTGCCCTCTAGTTTGTTGCCCTTGCAGCCCTTGTTGAATCTGATGCTGGCGAAGAAGCGCAAAGACCGTTTTCGGGATGCGGACAGCCTCTTGCACTACATCGCGTATCTAGAGACAAAGATGAAATCGCCGAGCCTTGATCCGCCCCCGCTGGAAAATAGCATACCACCTGCCGAGACCACGCGCCCAGAGATCACCACCACCAACCGCCATCAAATCACTCATCGAGCCAAAGCTGGCGGGCGACGCGGCTTGTCTGTCTTGTTAGTGCTGCTGGTACTGTCCTTGGGCGGGAATGCGGCCTTGTATTATTACGACTACACGGGAAACGCGCGCTCCCTGGCGCTGCGTCAAACCCCGGCTCAGCGAGCTTTCAACCCGCACTGGTGCCTGCTGAGCCCCCGACTGAGTTCCCTGCCGGCAAAGCGCCTTCGGCGCAGAAAAGCGTGAACAACAAGGAGGTCATCGGCGCCCTACAGTGGTTGGCAAGTATAGCCTAGAGGAATACCGCTTAACCCACCCGCCGAAAGATAATGCCTATTACTATTATTCCCGCGCGCTAGAGATCGATCCCACTAACCCAGTGGCAAAGAAAGGTTTACTGCTCGTTGCGGATCGTTTTGCTTTTCTCGCCGAGCGCAAAATCGCCGAAAACGACTATCACGCGGCCCAGAGCTATATCTCTGTCGGTCTACAGATCGATCCCAGTAACCGCACGTTGCTGGAGCTTAATGCTCTCGCCGCTTCCGGACATCGTGGTCTCTTGGATACCATCATTAGCTTTTTTTGGCGCCGCTGAGCCCGTTTTCGTCCTCTCTCAGTGTTAAGCCAAGGATTCGAGCCGATCCACGGTCAACTTCAATTCGCTTCGATAAACGAGCAGCGCCCAGTTGTGCTATAAATAAGGCCTCCTTCGCTGCTGACCAACTAAACTACGATAGGAGCCCGTCGGACTTAGGAAGGATCTACTGCGGCGGTGGGATCGGTCCATTTTTTCGATCATTTTCGTTAAATAGAACGCGCTATTCGCCTCAAATGATCGAAAAACTGTCCTCGATTTCCCACTCGCCTCGCTACGATCCCCTAAGTCCGACAGGCTCCCCAGGAACACAAGAAGGGGGATCCGGTGCTCCAGTTTATAGACCATGTTAAGAACTGCCTTGCCGTGCGCCGCCTGTTGAAAAACCGCACGGCACCCCAAGTACAAAATCTTTACTGGTATGACATGCGGTTGGTGGATGCGATCGCTTGGCGGGGCATATTGAAAGTCCTTCTTCGCCAAGTGTTCGGCTGGCGACAAGATGAAATCGCGGGCAATTATGATCTCGTGAATCTCTACTACGCCGAACCTATCGGTGACGGTCTGACCGAATCGGGGGCCACGGTGTGGAACTGTCGAGGTCTCGATAGTAGGCCATGGTTCGATGAACCGAGCCCCGTTAAAGAGACACTGGAGGCCAACGCCGATGTCATCATCGCGGAATACCAGAAGATCGCAAGACGCATCGGGACTCACCCCGACAACGCTTCCTTGACCGATCGCGGGAGATGGACGGGCATGTTTCTGTATGCAGCGAAAGGAGTCAGGAACGAGGAGCTCTGCCGACTATGCCCCGAAACCACCCGTCTTATCGAAAGCCTCCCCTTATGCACAAATTTCGGATTTGCTATGTTCTCAGGGCTTGAGCCCCATACCCATATTACGCCGCACACAGGGTCCTCGAATTTGCGTTTGCGCCACCATTTGGGTATCGATGTGCCCGAACCGGATAAGGCGAAACTGCGGGTCGGCAGGGAGTGGCGAGCTTGGGCGCAAGGCAAAAGCATCTCTTTTGACGACTCTTTCGAACATGAGGTGGTCCATGAAGGCGACCAGGACCGTATCGTGCTAGTGGTCGATGTCTGGCATCCCAGTTTAACCGCGGGCGACATCGAGGTATTGAGCCATTCCGTGTTTCAGCGCTTCGGTAAACGGCCAGCGTAGTGGCTGGGCATCCGATCGAACGGTAGTTTATGAGACGCAAACATGTGCGGTATTGCCGGAATCCTATCGCCCGATAAAACACTGTGGCATTACGTATCCCTACGATTCATTTCCGACGTATGCATGTTGTTTAAAGGGGTGCGCAAGCTCCCGGCAGCGACAACACATGGATCCGTAAGGCGGTAGCCACCCGATGGTGGGTTCTGCTAGACTGCCCTGTATTCGCTGACTGGGCGAACGAATCATCTTCGGGTGTTTTACAGATAGCGTCGGTAGGCCAAGAAAAAACGCCGTTGGCTGAGAAAGGTTATCCGACGGGTCAGAGAAGAAAGCAGCCTTGCCCCCAGAGACGTATCGCGTGGCACGCACAAGAGCGATTGTTTTCGGTTCGTCAGGTAAGGCAAATACCGTTCTCAGCAAGGTTCGCGGAGTTTTATGAGTGCCATATACGGCATCGTTGGCGAGTCTGATCCCTCAGAGCTTACGGCGATGGGCGATCGGATGGGGCATCGCGGAATGCTGAAAAGAGAGTGGTCACCGGCGCCCAGCGTTCGTTGTGGGCAGCGGCTTACAGATTTTGAAAGCACAGCCGATGGATCCATAGTGTTCGACGGTATGCTGGACAATGCTCCAGAGCTTGTCGCCTGTCTCGATCTCGATCGAGCTTCGGATCAAGAGATCCCGCACGGGCGCATCGCCTGGGAACTCTACCACCGATATGGCCGCGACGGTTTCGGCCGCCTGAGCGGGCAGTTCGCTATTGCGCTATGGGATGAAGCAAACAAACAACTGGTGATGGCGCGCGATCGCTGGGGCGCACGCCCGCTTTACTACACACGGAATCGCAAGCGGATCCTGTTCGCGAGCGAATACAAAGCGTTTCTCGCCGTGCCGGAGGTGCTGGCGACGTGCAACCGTGAGGCGATCCTCTATGCATTGCGCACCCGGCACGGTGATCCCAATGCGTGTTTTCTGGCGGGAATAGAAGTGGTCCCACGTGGCTCGTGGTCGGTCGTCCAGAGTGAGCGTATTGAAAGCAAGCGCTTGTGGGATATCACCATCGATATCGTACCGCGCTCGGAGCACGAGCACGCGGCGGCCGTCCGGGCCTCCCTGCTCAACGCGTTGCGTCGGCAGATGGCACCCTTTCAGCGGGTTGGCCTAGCATTGAGCGGAGGTCTCGACTCCGCCCTAGTGCTTGCCGGCATGCGCAACGTCTCGCCGGAGCAGGTGGTGCACACGTTCACAGTCGGCTATGGGCCGGAGGACGGCGAGATCATCAGGGCGGCCGAAGCGGCTCGGTACTTCGAGACCGTGCACCACGAAGTCATCATGGGAGCGGAAGAATTGCCTGCCCTGCTGCCGGAAGCGGTATGGCACATGGAAGAACCGGTTGGGGGGGAAGAAATGATCTACCAGTTTGTTGCCGCACGGGAAGCAGCGAAGCATGTGCAACTCCTTTTCTCCGGAGAAAAGGCGGACGCACAGTTCGGCGGTATGCCGCGCCACAAGCTAATAAAGCTCGCATTTCTTCTAAGACCATTTCGTGAAGCGCTGGAGGAGTTTTTTCACTACACCCAAACTCGCCGGCTCCCTGAATCGCGCTTGGGCCGACTAATTGTGCACGGCTATTTTCGCAGTGGGCGCCCACCCGCTCTATCGGTTCTTGGGACGCGGGAGGAGTTACCACCTCCGAGACCGTTGCCCTTGGGGACCACCCAGCCGCTAAGCGAAAAGTTGCGCCGTGATATCCTGGGTGGCTCATCGAAACTCAGTGCAACGTTTCGGCTCCGTGCCGCCCATAACCTGTGCTGGAATTCGCCGTTCTTGGACCCTGATGTGCTCTCGACGGCGTTTCAGATCCCGGATCACCTGAAGATTCGCGGACTACGGCAGAAGTACATCCTTCGCCGCGCATGTGAGGGTTTGGTGCCCGAGAGCATTTTGCGGCGAAAAAAGAGCCTCCAGAGATTGCGCCACGATGCAGGATTAAGCGATGTGTTGGAACAGCTGGCGGCCGAGCTCCTGTCGCCGTCGGCTGTCGCAACGCGAGGGCTCTTCGTCCCGGCCCAAGTAGAGCAGGTGCGGCGGCGGCCGGCGGGAAAGATCTACCCCAAGGAACAAGCGTATAGTCTTTGGGCGCTTTTGGTTACGGAAATCTGGGCGCGCCTTTACCTCGATCAGCGGGGCCGCTCGCCGAGGATCGAAGGTTTCAACGCGACAAGAGCGGCTTAGCCGCAGATGTCGCAGCAGCTTTCTCGACCTGGCTAGTACAGTCGATGTGTATTCCGTTCGGGTTAAGGTTCAACTGTTTTACCCTATCCGGGATTAAACGATGACCAGTATCCTGGAAACTGTCGAATTTACTTTTTTCCTGTGCTGCGTTCGCGACATCCGAGCTGTCTACACGCTGGCTGGTAAGCATAGTGGGTGAGGCCGGGGTCAAAGGCCAGTAGTCGATAGTTACACTATTGAACCAACGGTGTTCACAATGAAAAAATCCATCATGTTTCTGTGTTGCATTGGTTGTGGGATCGGTAGTCTGGAGGCCGAGGAGATCGGCAGCGTCGATACCAAATTTAAGCTGCTTAGCCCCGACCATAAGATCGTGGTCGATGCGTTTGACGACCCCAAGGTTGAGGGCGTGGCGTGCTATCTCAGTCGTGCCAAAACCGGCGGATTTAAAGGAGCGTTTGGGGTTGCCGAGGACACATCGGATGCCTCTATCGAATGCCGCCAAGTGGGGCCAATACAGATCAAGGACGAGCTGGAGGAAGGCGAACGGGTGTTTCAGGAGCGGCGCTCGCTCATCTTCAAGAAACTGCAAGTGGTGCGTTTCTTCGACGAGGAGCGCAAAGTTCTAGTGTATCTGGTGTACAGCGATAGGATCATCGAGGGATCGCCACAGAATTCTATCACGACGGTTCCCATCATGCCGTGGCCAAGAACCGCGCCCGGTGCCACCACGTCACAAGCGCCTTGAAGCTCATTGAGAGCCAGTCCTTTTGCCCTCCTGAAAAGTCCCGATAGTTGAACAAAGCGCTAGGAGCCTGTCGGACTTAGGTTGAACACCAAAGCCATAACGTGTGTGTTGAGCGCCAAAATCGAGGTTCGGGTGGTCATCAAGGCAATCGACTCC
>JBOIEG010001137.1:0-4818 GCA_050740915.1 Gammaproteobacteria bacterium
GAATAAGCCACCATCGACGCTGCCCTCCGTGGAAACCAACTCCGGATCGCCTTGCTGCTCTACATCGTCGGGATCGATTTGCCGCCGGTTGGCGTTGAATACCACACCGATCTCGTTCGCCAGGATCTCTTTGGAGGAGCGCATCTCCTCCAGCGAATCGGCGTTGAGCATCTTATGCAGTTGGGCGAGCAGAAAAAGATTCGAGAAGACAGAAAACTGTACGATAAAAGCGCGCACCTGATCCCAGCTCTGCTCACCGCGCTTAAACCACCGGGTGTAGGTGTTGCCCGTAATCACCCGGTGTTGCAACAATTCGTCGTCGATGCGTTGCTGAAACTCGAGGAAGCGGCACCCTTTGGCGATTGAATAGTCCGGATCACGCGCCAAGAGACGGCCTAGAGAAGACTCCGTCAGCCCTTGTAAGCCATGCTGGTGGGCAAGTTCTCGGGTTCGCGGATCGATGATGGTCTTCATGCTACACCTCCTCTGCATCGAGCAGGATCAATCGACGACACCAACACGTCTTTAAACCGATAAGCGGTGCATCACTCGGTTCCCACACTGTCCGGTTGTTGCTCAGGCGCTGCCCGTTGAAAAGGTTCCAGATCGAGACAGTGCGTGGCGATCCGCATCAACATCGGAAACCCGCTTGGATCGCATCCAACGCGGCGTGCGTTATAGATTTGGGGTATCAGGCATATATCGGCCAAGGTCGGTGTATCGCCGAAACAAAACAGGCTCGGTTGCTGGTGCTTTTGCAGCCAGCTCTCAAAGACCTCGAACCCGATGCTTATCCAATGCCGACACCAATTTCGAACCGCTTCTTCATCATGGCCCATCCGCTCTCTTAGGTAATTAAGCACCCGCAGGTTGTTTATGGGTTGTATATCACACGCGATAATTTGGGCCAGTGCACGCACGTATGCCCTATGCTCCGGCCGCGCTGGCAACAAGGGAGGGGATGGGTATTTCTCCTCCAAGTATTCGATGATCGCGAGCGATTGCGTTAGCACAATATCTCCATCGACAAGCGTGGGTATTAGTCCCTGAGGGTTCAGACGCAAGTAATCCGCATCCTGCTGCTCACCGCCCCTACGGAGCAAATGCACCAACTTGGGTTCATAAGCGATCGATTTAAGATTCAGCGCAATACGCACGCGATAAGCGCAGGAACTGCGGAAATACGTGTAAAGGTCTAGCGCGGCCAATGCTGTACGACTTGATCGATAGCCCCGAAGATCGATTGCCCCTGTGTGTCTTGCATCTCAATGCGCACCCGATCACCGTCCTGCAGGTAGCCCGTGTCCGCATGCCCGGTGCGCAAGATCTCCTGCATCCGTTGCTCTACGATGCACGAGTATCCGCCCGTGGGATCGGCGTTGCTAACGGTGCCTGAGCCGATGATCGTGCCGGCTGGCAGGCGGCGGGTTCTGGCGGCGTGGGTGATCAGACTCGGAAAATCGAAGTGCATGTCATCACCGGCGTGGGGCTGTCCAAAAACCGTTCCATTGCATAGCGTAATCAACGGTAAGTGAAGCCTGTGACCGTCCCAATGTTCACCGAGCTCGTCCGGCGTCACGGCCACCGGCGAAAATGCGCAGCCGGGCTTGCCGTGCAAGAAACCGAAGCCTTTAGCCAGCTCCGGCGGTATCAGATCGCGGTACGAGATGTCATTGACCAGCATGAGCAGCTTGATGCACGTCTTGGCTTCGACGGGCGTGATGCCCATAGGCACTTCATCGGTAACAACCGCGATCTCGGCTTCGAAGTCTATGCCCCATTCGATGTCGCCGCGGATCGGATCGCGCGGCGCCAGGAAGGCGCTGGAATTGCCTTGGTACATGAGGGGCTCTGTCTCGCAGTTAGGCGGCATAGGGGCCCCCCGGGCTTTGCGCACGCGTTCCACATGGGTGAGATAGGCGCTGCCATCCAGCCACTGGTAGCTGCGAGGCAAGGGCGCGGCAAGCGCCTCCACGTCGAGGTCAAAAAGGTCCCCTTTCCCGGCGTTGAGGTCTTGATAAATTCTCGCTAGAAGCGGTGCTACCGCGGACCATTGCTCAAGCGCCGCTTGCAGAGTATTCACCTTAGCTTGGATAGGCCCTGCGGCCTTGCTCAAATCGCGACTGACCACGATCAAGGTGCCGTCGGGTCCTCCTCGTTTCAAAGACCCGAGCTTCAAGCCGGTTCCACCCGCCAGGAATTAACATAGCCTGTCCATTCCACCCCGCCGGGTAAATCGGCCACGTGCAGGGCATCGCGGGCGTCGATCATGACCGCCACCTCGTTGGTTTCGCTGCGGCTGTGGGTGGTGCCTTTTCGCAGGGCTTTAGGATGCGGGCCGTGGGTGATACCGCTCGGATGCAAGCTCAGCATGCCGGGATGGATGTTGTCGCGAGAAAAGAACTCACCCGCGTGATAGAAGATCACCTCGTCGTAGTCGTCGTTGTTGTGAAAAAATGGCACCCTTAAGGCACCGGGATCGGTTTCGAAGGGCCGGGGACAGAACGTGCACACCACGAAGCGCTCCGCCTGGAAGGTGGTATGGGCGGAAGGCGGAACATGATAACGATGGCTCATCAAAGGACGGATATCGCGCCAGTTCACGCGCACCGGCATTAAGGTGCCGTGCCAACCGACGGCATCCAGGGGATTGAATGGATAGGTCACGGTGCTCAAGGCATCATTGCGCTTGACGGCGATGCTCCATTCCCGTTCGCCCTGTTGGGCGAGAAAGCTCTCATCGAGATGCGGTGTGTCCAGGATCGCGGGATCAAACACCGCATGCTGTCCGACCATGCCTTTTTCCGGTAATGAATAGGTGCTGTTGGTCGCTTCGATCATCAAAAGCGATAGCGGTTCACTGAGCTCCAAGCGCCAAAGGGTGCCACGGGGTAGCATCAGGTAATCGCCATCGCGGAAAACCAAATGGCCATAATCACAGAACAGATCGCCTGCCCCTTGATGAACGAACAGCAGCTCATCGCCGTCGCCGTTTCTCACCAGATGGTGCATCGGCTTTTGGGTGCGCCAGATGCGGAGCTTCACGCTGGGATTGCTCACTATCAGCGCCGCGTCCCAGGGAGTCTTGCCTTCAATGACCAGCTTGTTGGTGTCAAAAGCGCGTGGCCTCAAGGGACCTTCCACGCGGCTCCATCCGGTGGGAGGATGTTTGTGATGCATCTGGGTGGAAGGGCCGTAGAACCCCTCGCGACCAAGCTCCCGCTCGTAAGTGTCCGCGGGAAGGTCGCAGTGGGCTTGGCGGGACGCCACGCCTTCTATACGAGGCCAAGGGATCGCGCGCGCCATTTCAAATCACGCCGCGTGCCATCTGGTCGCGCTCGATGGCTTCGAATAAAGCTCTAAAGTTACCCTCACCGAAACCCTCGTTGCCCTTGCGCTGAATGATCTCGAAGAAGATCGGTCCGATCACGGTGGTGGTGAAGATCTGCAACAACAGGCCACTCCCTTGTTTAGGTGCCCCGTCGATGAGTATACGATTTTGGCGCAATCTCTCGATGTCCTCACCATGACCCGGCACGCGAGCATCCACGGTTTGGTAGTACGCATCTGGAACCTCCATAAACTCCACCCCTCGTTCGCACAAGCGCTCCACGGTCTGGTAGATGTCGTCGGTGGATAAGGCGATGTGTTGGATCCCTTCGCCGCTGTACGCTTCCAGGTACTCTTGAATTTGGGACTTAAGATCGGCCGGTTCGTTGATGGGGATGCGGATCTTGCCGCAAGGGCTGGCCATAGCGCGCGAATGCAGTCCGGTGCTTTGGCCCCGGATGTCGAAATAGCGGACCTCGCGAAAATTAAACAGGCGTTGATAGAACCGCGCCCATTCGTCCATGCGGCCTTTCTGCACGTTATGGGTGAGGTGATCGATATGCGTGAGTCCCACCGCTTCTGATCCCTGGGTGTGGCTCTTGAGGGGGACGAAGTCCACGTCATAAATGGATCGTTCCCCGTAACGATCGACCAAGTAAATGAGACTCCGGCCTATGCCTCGGATCGCTGGAATGTTGAGCTCCATCGGTCCGATATGGCCTTGGTGTGGCTCTGCCCCGAGCTCGAGCGCCCGTCGATGCGCCACTGAAGCGTTTTTTACCCGGATCGCGAATGCACAAACGGAGGGCCCGTGCACTTTCGCGAAGGCCTGTGCAAGACTGCCTGGATCATGATTGACGATGAAGTTGATATCCCCTTGGGCGTATTGCACCACGTCTTTTGAACGGTGCTGAGCAACAGCTTGAAATCCCATGCGCTCGAACAGGGTGCTTAAAGCTTGGGTATCCGACGCCGTATATTCCACGAACTCGAAACCATCGGTTCCCATCGGATTCAGCTCGGAGACCATGCTTGGTTCTTCCTTAGGTGGCGCTATAGTGCCCGGGGGCGTGTCGGCATATTACTAAGACAACGTTGGGAAAGCGAAAATCCCGTGCCACCTCTCGTTTGTTGCATTGCGCCAGGTGACTCGGTGCCTTCTGGCTAAGAGCAGCATCGCCACAGTCCAATTCAGGCAACTGATTGGAATATAGGGAAAAGCCAAAATCACTTTGCGATCGTAAAAAATTCTCTGGAGGGGATGCGGGGTCTTCTAACTTTGTCTTATTGCGCTGCAAAATCGCCGGGCGAATGTATATCCAGTATAGAAGAGCGCTAAACAGACTGCCGGTACTAGGAGAAACTCATACGTAGGATCTTTAAACTTATTGAATTATAAGGGGAACTAACGAGGTTTCACTCGATCCCATAGAGCAATCAAGCACGATTGACTCTAGTCATAAGGGGGACCGAGTGAAACAACGACAA
>JBOIEG010001138.1:0-1515 GCA_050740915.1 Gammaproteobacteria bacterium
CATCCAGCGCACCACGCGCGGCAGCCGTCCCTTGCTTGGTGACGGAACGGCCACGGCACCCCGGGCGGCATTGTCGGGGGCCGAGCGAGCAAAAGCCCGAGCCTGTCGCGGGCAGGCCGAGCGGCGCCTGAAGATGAGTCGGGTGCTCGGCGCTGCGGAACTGGCCGCCGAGGGCCGGCAGGCGCTCCTGGAGGCCGTCCAGGCCCTCGGCAGCGCGCTGGCGGTCGAGCATCGTCTCGCCGAGCCCAGGATACCGGCCGATGTGGTGGCGCCGTCGCTCGCCTGGTGCTGGGGCGACGGGCTACCGCTCGTCAAGACGTTCCTGACCGAGGACTCGGTCGAGTGCGAGCCGCTGGCGCTCGCCATCGAGCGCCTGTTGACGGCGCGTGGCCCGGCCACCTGAGAGGTTGTGAAAAAACCGTCGCGAGCGAAGGGAGGTCGCGTTCCGCCGGAGCGCAGGAACCGCAGTGTATGTTGAAATACATGAGGATTCCGAGCACCGCCGGAACGCGAGATCCCGAGCGCAGTAGGTTTTTTCACAAACTCTGAGATCCCGGACCAGTCACAGAGGTGGCAACGGGCGCGGATCTCAGGCTCGGTGAATATCCTGCGACAGGCTTCGCAGGAGAAATTGTCGAGGGCGCGATCGTAATCCATCCCGATATGCTTCAACGCGCCATAACACTTGGGGCACATCAAGGCCCCGGTGGTGAGGAAATGCTCCTGGGGCGCCACATTGCCGCAGGTATGGCAATGCAGAAACAGCTGCTCCGATATCTTGATGCTTTGGCAGCTCGGGCAGACATCGATGAAGCTGATATGGGCATCCGCGCACTGCGGGCAGGCGCGCACGCGGTCGATGAAATCCACCGGCTCCAAGAGACCCCGGCCGTGGAGCTTTGCCAGCCAGTTCATCTGCCCCGCATCAGATCCTAAAAGCACATCCAGCAACGGCAGGTGGTAGAGCTGCGGATAGCGCCAGTCCCTGAAAGGCTCAAAAAGGTAATCTGGACGCGGGAACAAATAGCGCAGCACCCGCTCCTTATCGCTCTGTGGGACGGGGAGATCGGCGAGCGCCTCGCCGCGCTGCCAAAATCGCTCTAGCTTGGCCAGGGCCTGCTCCGCGCTCGCCACCAGGCCATCGCTTAAGCTTGCCGCCGCGGGGCTAAGCTCCTGGAGCAGATAGACGGGCTTGAGCCAGTGATCGCGATCCGCTCGGATCTGGCGCAAGGTCTGCAGGCATTCTTGGTCGTCCGCCGCATTGACCACAAAGCCGGCGGCATCAAAAGATGCCCCGATGAATGTGTCCTTTCGGCAGGTCTGTGGAGGCGCCGTCAGATCCTCCTTGGCCGAGATTCCAGTGCGCCTATCGAGGCGCAGAATCCGAACCAGGACTGTGCGCGAGAGGACAGCTATCTGGCCTGCGGGTAGTCGATTAGCGCGGAGTTCCGAGGAATAACGGAAGCGCTCCCTCAACAAACCGGTGTAGTTTGGCTTGACCGGCGGGTGTGGGCA
>JBOIEG010001139.1:0-3266 GCA_050740915.1 Gammaproteobacteria bacterium
GGCGGCTCGTGCCACAGAGCAAGCCCTGGCAGAAGGAGCTAAAGGCTACCTGGGATGCCCTCTGCGCTGGGGAGTACGATTGGGCTCAGTTGTCGATGCACCTTTGGCCGGAGCGTGTCGTCCCGAAGTGCGCAACCGACAGGAGCCTCGCCATCGCCCATGGCCTGGACGATGTATTCTGGATGGAAGATGCGGGTGGGAAATGGAAGCCGCGTCCGGAGCCAAAATGTCCGATTGAGGAACTGGTTCGCAAGCGAACTTCGTCAGCGATTAAGGTGGCGCTGAAAAGCCTTATCGAGGCACCCGCAATCGCGGCGGCAGGACGCAGACGTTCTAATCTAACCGCACCAAGAGGATAAACAAATGGTTCAAATCGCATTCGAAGTACCGGAAGGCACCTTGGCCAGCGTTCGACAGGACCCGGCCACATTTACCCGCGAGCTGCGCATCGCGGCGGCCGTGAAATGGTACGAGCTGCATCGCGTGAGTCAAGGCCGGGCCGCGGAGATCGCCGGTCTATCTCGCGCGGAGTTCATGGACGCGCTAGGGCGCTATGGCGTGTCCCCGTTCCAGCAGACGGCCGACGAGATCATCGAGGACGCCGAAGAAGCAAGCCGTGGATAAAGTCCGCGTGGTTAATGCTTCGCCGCTCATCGCCTTGGCGAAGGTGGGTCGGCTCGACTTACTGACCAGTCGTGGTCAGCAGCTCATAATTCCCGAGCCGGTGGCGCACGAAGTTCTGGCTGGCCCCGAAGGCGATCCGGCCCGTCTCGCGCTGGAAAGCGGGTTTGGGACACCGTTCCATCCCGTGGGTCTCGACGCGGATGTCCTCGCTTGGAGCCTGGGCGCGGGTGAGTCGTCCGTCTTGGCGCTCGCGCGGTCCCTGGATGCAATGGCCATCCTGGACGACCGCAACGCGCGTGTCGCCGCGCGGGCACTGCAGGTCCGCTTTACAGGGACCCTTGGCATCATCATCCAGGGGGCGCGGGAAGGACACCTCGGCTCTGCCGCCGAACTCATCCGCGAGCTCAGAGCCGCGGGGCTGCGGCTGCAGGATCGAGCCGTCGCCGAGGCGCTATCGCGGGCATTGGGCGAGACTTGGGAACCCTAACCATGCATCCGCTTCACGATTACATCGCGAAACAGCTCGCCGAGCGGCTGAAGGCCAGGCATATCCTCGTCTGGTACGATGCGCGTCGTGAATTCGCTCCATTCGTCGCCGAGTTGCGAGGAGCGCCGAGCGCAAGAGGTGGCACGGCCCGGGTAACCATGGGAGAGATCGAAGCACGGCTCGCCGAGTACGGAGGTTCTTATTTCGAGCTCCGTGCGGTCGTCGAACCCTTGGTTTCGGCCGACCTTCCGGAGCCGGTCATCATCTACCTGCCCGGTTGCGAGCGCGATCGCCACGGCTCTGTGCTCATGGAGCTCGAGAAGGCCGGAGACTGCTACGAGCCTCAGTTGAAAAGGCTCGCACGGAACGTCCTGCGGCAGCGATATACCGACGGCGTCATCGACGAGATGCTCGCTCCGGAGCGTGTCACCTACGAAGACCTGGCGCGCGCCGCGTCCGATTCAAGTAAAACAGAGCCACCGTCTCTCCTCAAAGCCCTATTCCACGACGTCTCTGGTAACGACGGCATCCTCGCCGCGTGGCTAGCGCGTGACAACTGGGATGCGGAGATCGAAGCTAAAGAAGCGACGCGCGAGCTCGCGAAGCTCATACGCTCGCGCCTTGGCTTGGAGCTTCCAGAGGGCGCGGCCCTCCCAAAGCTGCGCGCGATCATCTTGCGCTACGTTCTTGCCGGCGAGTTTCGCGCCGATCTCAGGTGCCCGGCCCCGGCGAGTCTCGACAGTGTTCCGGCTCCAAAGACCTAGGACGAGGAGGCGGCGCTTCGTGAGCTGGCGCGCCGGCTTCGCACGGCCTACGCCGCGGAGTACCCCAAGCTCGCCGACCGTATCGAGGCAGAGCTCGGGCTTTCCAGCGGGCGGGTCCCTGGGGAAAGCTTGGGTTCGATCGACACCTTCCGCTTCGAGGAACAGGCGCTGCTGGGCTACTGCGGGGAGCTGATCGGGGCTCAGAAGTTCGAGGAGGCGCTCGTGCTGGTAGCCGAACGGGAGCATAGCTTTTGGCTTGACCGAGACCTGGCACGGAAGGCCCAATGGGAGGCCTGCCGCCGCATGGCGGAGCTGGGGCTCGTCACGCTGTCGGTACGAGTGGCTATGGCGAAGGCAGGCAGAGAGGCGAGCGCCTGCGTGGACGCCTACACTACCAAGGACGGCTGGTACCGCATGGACCAGGCGCAGCGCCGCATGGAAGCCTGGGTCGCCAACCTCGAAGAGGAACCCGACGAGCGACCCCTCGGTGTGGTGCGGCAAGCTTACGAGGACGCTTGCCAGGCGATGGCGGAGGGCTTCACCAAGGCGCTGGTCAAGGCCAATTGGGCCGTGGGCTCGTCACTGCATCAAACGCGCATCTTCAGCGAAGTGCTTTCGGAGCGACCGAAGCCCGTCGCGTATTTCCTCGTCGATGCGATGCGCTTCGAGATGGGGGTCGAGCTGGCCGAGCGCCTTCCGCAGACCGCCGAGGTAAGCGTGAGGCCTGCCATCGCCGCGCTTCCCAGCATCACGCCGATCGGGATGGCGGGGCTCCAGCCAGGAGCATCGGCGAGCTTCAGCGTCGTCGAGCAGGGAGGGAAGCTGGGCGCCTACATCGAGGACGTGTTTTTGCCAGATCTGGCGGCCCGGAAGAAATTCGCAACCGCGCGCGTCCCAAAGCTGGTCGACATCGCACTTGACGAGCTCTTGAGCCTTCAGCGTTCGAAGCTCACCAAGAAGCTCGAGGGAGTGCAGGTCGTTATCGTGCGCTCGCAGGAGATCGACCACGCCGGCGAGGCCGGTTTTACATTCTAAGCTCGCCAGGTCATGGACACGGTCATCGACAACGTCGCCCGAGCGATCCGCAAGCTGGCCGCAGCCGGCTTAGAAGACTCGGTGCTGACTGCCGACCATGGGCACCTGTTTTTTCCTACCGATCGCGACGAGTCGATGCGCATTGATTCACCCGGCGGCAGGCAAGTAGAGTTACATCGACGCTGCTGGATTGGGCGCGGTGGCATGACCCCGGCGGGTTGCGTGCGCGTGTCTGCCGCTGCGCTTGGGTACCGTTCTGATCTCGAATTCGTGTTCCCAAACGGCTGTGGTGTCTTCAAGGCGGGTGGCGACCTCGCGTTCCACCATGGCGGCACCTCGTTGCAAGAGATCATCCT
>JBOIEG010001140.1:0-35994 GCA_050740915.1 Gammaproteobacteria bacterium
CGACCAAGCTATCGCGTTTCTCGGCGCTAACGCTCAGCGCGCACACCCCACACGCGACACCCAAACCGGACGCCTGCAACTGGGCTTAGAACCCGTTTTCGGTGGGCCTTAAGTACCTAACCTATGAAGCCTTACTACTACGGTCGATCGTAATCAAACGCAAAGAGGATTGTCAGATGAAGAAAACTAGTCTAATCGTTGGTACTGCAATATACGCGGCTCTCACTGCTGGCCCGGTGTTGGCGGAGGGGGTTGATTTCGGTGCCCCAAGCCAGATGTCCAATGCAGACCTTGACTCCGTATACGGCGGCGGTGGCCCAGGCGTCGGCCCCGGTGGCCCGGGTGGCGGCCCCGGCGTCGGCCCCGGCGGTCCCGGCGTCGGCCCCGGCGGTCCCGGCGGTCCCGGCTGCGGCGGTCACTAAAACAGAGACCTATTAGCAACAGGGGCGGCCGCGGGCCGCCCCTTTCCCTATCGAAGGCCCTGGAGCGAATTAGAGCGAATTCATAGCATCGTTTTCGAAAAATGGAAAAATGAATCAGGAGATATCGGATGGAGCATAAAAACGTTAGCGCGGTGACCCGTCGATTCAAACAGGCCTCCTGCGAGGGGGTATTGAATGCCTTGGGCAAGGCCGTACGGTTTTGCCATCGGGCACCAGAGATCACGCCTTATCGACTGTCACTCGGCCTTATAGAGGTAATTGGCGCCACACGCGTGGAGACGATCGCCGATGCGCACCGCACCCACCGTGGCAAATATGGCCCACTTGCTGAGCGGCTTACCGCGCTAGCTGTGGTGTCTATGGCGGGTTCGCGCTTGCCTCGTCTAAGGAGATGTCGCCCGACTTCATTCATGCGCACTTGGACCCTTGTTGCCCTGCTACTCAGTGTCGCGGCCGGGGCGCCCGTGCTGGCCGTTGAGAGGAGGCCCGTCAAATCGCTCCTGGAAATGCGGCACGATCGAGTGGTGGTTCAGAAGTGGGACTCAAGTTGCGGCGCTGCGGCGCTTGCCACTGTACTGAGCTACCAGCATTGCGATCCAGTTTCGGAGGGGGCGATTGCGAGTGCGCTGATCCAGCGCCAGGAATACCTTGCCAATCCTTTGCGGGTGCGGGAAGGTTTCTCTCTGCTCGACCTCAAGCGCTACGTCAATAAGCGGGGTTATTAGGGGATCGGCTACGCTCGGCTTACGCTACAGGACCTGATCGAGCGCGCCCCGATCATAGTGCCGCTGAATTTGCACGGCTACAATCACTTTGTCGTGTTCCGTGGTAGACGCGGGGATCGAGTGCTGCTTGCGGACCCCGCCTGGGGGAACCGCACCATGTGGGCAGAGAGGTTCGAGGATGCCTGGACTGACTACCCTCGGTTCGGGAGGATAGGCTTCGTGGTAGCAGGGCGTGACGGGATCATGCCGCCTAATCGCCTTGTCCCCCACGCGAGCGATTTCTTGATTTGGTAGTGAGATAAGCCACCCGTCGCAACCAGAGCGTGTTTGAACACCTCGCGTGTGCAGGCAGAACACGGTGCGGAAGGGCGAAAAGCGGAGCTTACGAAAGGTGTAAATGAGCATGGCCGTCATCCCGAGCGCAGCAGTCTTCCCAGAAAGGACACCAATGCCACCACCCAAGCCCTTGATCTGGCGAAAGCAAGCCACGGCTGTGGCCGCCTCGCTCGCTCTTGTAGGACTCGTCATGGCCGAGCCCCGGAGGGGGCAGACAGTTCCGGATCCTCACCCAACGATTGCGCAACTGCTGCGAAGGTTCGAGGAGCGCGATGCCCGCATTGTGGATCTGCAGCAGCGCGTTGCAGCGCTTGAGCAGCGAATCGCCACACCGGCCAGCCGGGTACCGCCAGCTAACGCGCCACCGCTGGCCTCATCGGCCGAGCAGGTGCCCTCGACCCCGGCCGAAGGGGCGCCAACGGTTAAGAGCGGTGCAGCACAGGCGGCGCCTGGCCAAATCGAGGCCGACGAGGAGGTGGCCGAGCGCGCTCTGGAGCGGACCCTGGTGGGACGGGCGCACTGCTTCTGCCCTTTGGGAAGGCCGAAATCCAGCCTAGCTTCGCCTATATCCGAAGCCAGCAAGATGCCCCTGCAGCGATGTTGTTCTTCGAGAGCGGGAGGCCGTTTATCGGATCCCAAGAGGTTCGTAGCAATAGCTTAAACGGCAACCTCTTTCTGCGCTTTGGTCTCCCCTTGGACTCGCAACTGGAGATCGGCATTCCTTATCGATATGTTGAGCAGGCCGTGGTCACAAAAGTCGGTTTTGACGCACGTGCCGAGACGGAGAGTCATGGCTCGGGATTCGGTGATCTCCGTTTTGGCCTAGCCAAGGGGCTACTGCGCGAGCGCAACTGGTGGCCGGATCTCATCGGTAGGGTGACATGGGATATGGACTCTGGCGCAACCTTCGATGACGGTGTTTCTCTTGGCGGCGGCTTCAATGAGCTTCAGGGATCGCTAACTACGATCAAACGCCAAGACCCGCTCGCGTTCATCGGCACCGCCTCCTACGGAACCACCTTGGAAAAGGACGACATCAATCCGGGCGACACGCTTGGCTTCTCGGTCGGGGCGCTGCTGGCCGCCAGTCCTGAGACCTCGCTGCGCGTTATTCTCAATCAGACCTTCGTCAACGAGCTGGAGGTCGGCGATGGGGCCATCAGCGGATCCGATCAGGTGTTTGGAACGATGGACTTTGGGGTCTCCTCAATTATCGGCCGCGGGAAGTTTCTCGATCTCACGGTCGGGATGGGTTTGACCGATGAGGCCCCGGATTACTCAGTAGGGATTTCTCTAGCGGTGCGCTTCGACATTCCCACCCGCTTCTAGCATCCCTCCGTTTAGCCGCACACCTAGGTGGAAGACTATCCGGGAACCCTTGCTCAGTTCGAGGAACGATTCGCCACCGATGGGGCCTGCCGAGCGTACATGGCTCGGTTGCGCTGGCGCGAGGTTACCGTTGCCGCAAATGCGGGACCATGCGCAGTTGGGTGACGAAGGAGGGCCTCATGAAGTGCGTCCAGTAGGTCCCACTACCTTCGCGCAACTCGTCACTAGGTCCGAACACAATCTGTAGGGACAGGTCCAGTTAAGTAAATACCCCTCTGGGGTTAAATGAGGTTGGAATGGACCGAACCTGCCGCCACGCAGTGCAAGGAATCCATGACTACACTCCGAAGTTCAGCGCTTTCCACGCCACATTCACCGACCGGGTTACTGGTTATTTAAGGTGAACCCGACAATTAAATGTCAAGTTGACTTCCACTAAGAGCCTTCTTGTACGGACAATGCCCGTACGCTATCATAGGACGGTAGCTTGGAGGAGAGATAGTTCCATAAGCACGTCTATGACAACGCGAAGCGAGCGCATCGAGTTGCGAGCAACCCCCGAGGAGAAGTCGCTGCTCGCCCGAGCGGCAGCCTACGAGCGGCTCGATCTGACCTCCTTCGTGATGAGATCCGTGTTGCCAGCGGCTGAAAAGATCGTTCGCCGGGCGGAACGTATCTCCCTCAGCGAGCGTGACACGAAGCGCGTCCTTGATCTCCACCAAAGCCAACGGAGAAGCTCCTGAGGGCCGCCCGAGCGCGACGCGCGCGCTGATGCTGAGCCACGACTGGCGCGAGGAGCCGATCTCGCGTCAGCATGAGCGCCGAGCCTTTGACTGCGGTGTCCTCGAGCTTAACGAATACCTCCAGCGCTATGCCAGGCAGAATCACGAGAGCGGAGGAGTGAAAACCTTTGTCGCCGTTTCCCGCAGCGATCCCAAGCGGGTCCTTGGTTGTTACACACTGAGCCCAGGGGCGATCGAGTTCGCCCAAGTACCCCAAGTCGTGCGCAAGGGTCTGGGCCAGTATGAGGTGCCGGTGTTTCGGCTCGCGCGCCTCGCGGTCGATAAGTCTGCCCAAGGCCAAGGGCTGGGAAGCCAACTCTTGCTGAGCGCTGGCGAACGGTGTCTCGCCATAGCCGCCGTGGTGGGCGGGATGGCTCTGGCGATTGACGCCAAGGACGAGCGGGCTGCTCAATGGTATGAAGGATTCGGAGCACTAAAGCTATTCGATTCACCCCGACAACTGGTGTTACCCCTTGCCACTATCGCGGCCGCCCTTCAGCGGGGGCGACGCACATGAGGGGGGTCACCAAGCAACACCCCCCAGGCAAGGCGCAGCGGCGCCGGAATAGCCCACCACTCCCTATTTCAAGCTGCTGCAACACGCCGCCTCCGCTCCCGCCGGGCAAGCCGCCGCGCCGCCATCGGTTGTTGCGGGTGCGACAATTTGTCGCATTCCCTTTTGGGCCGTTATCTTTATACTGGACGCTCAATGAACGAGTCAAAAAACGCAGCGGCGGTCCGTTCGGAAGGATGCATGCGCCGTGACGGCGATCCGCTCACTACAAGCGGTTTGGGTTGTCTGCGGGAAGATAGCGCTGACATCTTTCTCACGCGCCAATGCCGCGTTGAGTCCAACGCGCGTAGCTACCCGAGGCGGATCCCGACCGCGTTACGTAGCGCTAAGGGAATTCTCGTCACCGATACCGAGGGCCGGACGTATATCGATTGCCTGGCCGGCGCCGGGGCACTGGCGCTCGGCCACGCGCAACCCGTCGTCGTCGAGGCCGTACAACAAGCGCTGAAAGAGTGCGTTCCCTGGCAAACCTTGGACCTCACTACTCCTATCAAGCACGAGCTCATGCAAGAGTTGCTTGCCAGCCTGCCCGGCAGCTTCGCATCGTGCGCTAAGATCCTGTTGTGCGCGCCCTCGGGCGCAGACGCGGTGGAGGCGGCATTAAAACTGGTCAAGACCGCAACCGGACGCCGGACGATGTGCGCGGCAAGGGGCTGATGGTTGGCGTTGAAATCGTGGATCGGGAGCACTGGGTATCCGGTCAGTTTGCGCCTCCGGCTAGCGCCGAGATGGCCAGGCGTATCCAGCGTCAGGCCTTGCGCTTCGGCCTCATTTTGGAGGCAGGCGGTCGATTCAACAGCGTGCTGCGCTTTTTGCCGCCGCTCATCGTGACTGCGGCGAATGTCGATGAGATCCTCGCGCGATTTACTGCCGCGGTGCGAGCCGCAGAAACCTAGACCAAGATGCAAACACACATGGGAGGTTCCTATGTCCTGGGACGATGATGACGACACTACGATCTACCACGTCGTGGCCAACCACGAAGAGCAATACTCGATCTGGCCCGAGTACAAGAAGATCCCGAACGGCTGGCGGGCCGTAGGCAAGACAGGGCCCAAGGCCGAGTGCTTAGCCTACATCAACGAGGTATGGACCGATATGCGTCCCCTCAGCTTGCGCAAGGCAATGGAAGCTGAGCAGGAGGCGCAAGAAAAAGGCTGATCCTGATCTTGCTGGCGCTTGCGCCGCGAATGCAGCGTTGGCGATATATCGTGCGGCCAACCGGGCCGCGCTTGCCCTCCTTGCGGTCCTCGTGTTGGGTGGGGCTTGCGATCGGTGTCGCGCTGCGCCTTTCTCTGCCAAAGCTGGACGGCACTATCGAGTTGCCTGGATTGTACGCCTTGAGCACCGCGCGCGGTTCCGATGGTAGCTTGAAACTCGACTAGCAGGACGGTGCTCTTTGCGATCGCCTGATTAACGCCCTAGCTGCCGGGCTGTGTGCAACGCGTGCGGCTTGCCGACGGCGCCATAGGCGCGAGCGAACGCCTGGTAGTTTCCCCGGGCCGCGAGGCAGCTGGCAGCTTGCACATCGCGGGCGGGCAATCTGGCCACCCGCTGTCGCCCTACTGTCGAGACCAGCAGACACATTGGCTGCGAGAGAATGCATCCCCGTTTCTTGCCGGCGTCGCTCGGCACCGCTTGAGACTCATGCCGAAAAATCCCCGGCTACCATCCATTTGAACCGGCGTGTGGCGTGGATGGGTGTGGCAGCTGCTAGCGCGGCCATGTAGTTCGCTTTGACAGAGAGCGTTGTAACTCGCCACGGCTCGCCGTTGTCCCATTCCGGCTGAACGACGACATCCGCTTGCGTGCGGTACTTGAACCGGATAGAAAACGCCTTAAGAGGCAGGGAGAGTCCCAGACCACGGCCCTTGATGTAGGCCTCCTTGTGAGTCCAGAGCCGGAAAAACAGCTGCCGCCGTTGCTTAACCGGCTCGCACGCTAATAGCTCAAGCTCCGCATCGGAGAATACGTGCCGTGCGAGGGCCTGCCAATCAAGGCCGCGATCGGCGTACTCCACGTCGATCCCCACCGCCTGGGTTGAGACGGCGAATAGGCCCAATCCCCGCGAGTGGGCAAGATTGAAATGCACTGTGCCATGGGGTGCGGTGAGTCGCGGCTTTCCGTATTTATTCGTTTCGAACACCAGAGATTGGGGTGGACGATCGAGGTATATCGAGAGGATCTGGCGCATCGCCGCCCTGGCGTTGAACCAGCGACGCCTATGGCTTGCGAAGTAAAAGCGGGACCCGCGCAGAAGCTCGGTATCGTCCAGTAATTCGCGCAACGATTCGGCACCAATGGGATCGTCGAGCGGGATCGTCCAGAGGTGAGCTTCGTTCGGCTTCAGCTGCACGCTGGCGCGCGTTTCAGGGTTGCAAAATGCCATAACATCCGAATGCACGGATCTGCCCTCCAAATCCCAGACCAAAGATTATATCCGCTAGAGCTCTGCGTGAACCGCCTGCGACAATTTGTCGCATTGTCGCACCGCCATGCCTTTGTTAACATGGTTTAAACAACGATATAACAACGATACTGAAAAGCTGCACCCATGCCAGAGGCATTGCACTTCGTTTCCGATCTCGTCTCTCTCCTTCGCCTCCGCGCGGCACAGCAGGGCGAGCGCACGGCCTATGTATTTCTGGCCGATGGCGAGAGCGAGTCGGTCCGGCTGAGTTACGCGGCGCTCGACCAAGAGGTCCGGGCCTTGGCCGGACAGATCCAGCGCGTGGCGGCCAACGGCGCGCGGGCGCTTCTGCTATACCCGCCCGGTCTGGAATACATCAAGGCATTCTTCGCCTGCCTTTATGCAGGTGTCGTTGCGGTGCCAGCGCACCCGCCGGCTCGCCGGCATCCTCAACGCCTTGCGCCGATAGTGAGGGATGCGGCGCCGGTGCTGGTATTGACCACGACAGATCTCGAGGCTCGTCTTTGCGCCCACACGGCGGGAAACGGCGAGTTGGAGCAGCTTTATTGCTTGGCAACGGATGCATCGCCATCGGCAGCTCCGGCCGATTTGACGCCGCGCCCTATCGGCCAGGACCACTTGGCATTTCTACAGTACACCTCGGGATCGACGGGCGATCCGAAAGGCGTGATGGTGACGCACGGCAATCTACTCGCCAACGAGCGAGCGATACAGCAGCGTTTCGGCCACACGCAGGATTCCATCGTGGTGGGTTGGCTTCCTCTCTACCACGACATGGGTCTGATAGGGAATGTTCTGCAACCGGTGTATTGCGGGGCAACGGCGATACTCATGCCGCCGATGGCCTTTCTGGACAGCCCTATACGCTGGCTACGCGCCATCGCGCGATACCGGGCACATACCAGCGGTGGTCCCGATTTCGCGTATGCGCTATGTGCCCGCAAGATCACGGAGGAACAGAAGCGCGGCCTAGACCTGAGCACATGGCGGGTCGCCTTCAACGGTGCGGAGCCGGTGCGGGCGAGCACCCTGGAACGCTTCACCGAGGCTTTTTCCGAATGCGGCTTCCGTCGCACGGCGTTCTTTCCGTGCTACGGTCTGGCCGAGGCGACCTTGTTCGTCACCGGACCTTCAAACGGCGAGTCCGTGTCCGTTGGGCGATTCGACCGTACGGGCCTGAGCGAGCAACGCAAGGCGGCGCCGTGCAGCGAAGCCACCGCCTCAGTGGATCTGGTCTCCTGCGGTCAGAGCGCTGACGAACACAGGCTATCTGTGGTCAATCCCATCACCCTCACCCCTTGTTCAGAAGGCCAAGTCGGCGAGATCTGGGTGGCAGGGCCCAGTGTTGGCGAAGGCTACTGGAACCGGCCGACGGCATCCGAACGCACCTTTCGCGCCCGGCTTTCCAATGGATCACCAGAAGCGTTTTTACGCACCGGTGACCTGGGGTTTTTGGATCGCGCTCACCTGTACATCACCGGGCGCCACAAAGACTTGATCATCCTTTGCGGAAGAAACTATCACGCCGAAGATCTGGAACGGGCGCTGGATGAGAGCGCGCAAGGCATTCGGCCCCGATCGAGTGTAGCGTTCTCGGTCCCCGGTGAGGACGAAGAGCTGCTGGTCGTGGTGGCGGAGGCGGATCGGCCATACCTAAGACAACACGGCCCTGCTCATATTTTTGCGTCGATACGGCGCGCCCTCGCGGAGGCCTGCGACGCGCCTGGCGCTGAGATAGTGCTGGTACGGCGTGGCGCCGTGCTTAAAACCTCGAGCGGCAAGATCCGGCGGCGAGCATGCCGGCAAGCCTATCTCGACGGCGCCCTTCCCGCGCTGGCGCGCACGGCGCCGCCTGAATCGCCGGCGCAAACAGAGTGGAGGGCTGTCACCCCCGCCGATGAGCGTCTGCAGATTGGTAGGGCGTTGCGCAGGAGCTCGCCCTCGGAGCGGGCATCGGCGATACGCCGCTTAGTGATCCACCAGATCGCGCAGCGACTTCGAATCGCGGAATCGGCTGTAGCACTCGGATTGACGATCCAGGCCACTGGCCTCGATTCGTTGCGGGTGCTGGAGCTCAAGCACGACCTGGACGCCGAGCTGGGGATCGAGGCGCCGCTCGCCTGGTTTTTTTCCGATGCATCGATCGCAGAGACCGCCGCTCGGCTCGCGCAAGCGTTTAGCCTTAGGCCGGAAGCGGCTGATGCGCAGCGACCGGGCGCTGGCGTGCAACCGGGTGCGTTGTCGGCGACGCAAGGTTCGATGTGGGCCGTGCACCAGCTGGAGCCAGGGAGCGTCGCGTATAACCTGCATCTGGCCCTCAGGGTTCACGGAGCGGTGGACGCCGAAACGCTGCGGCAGGGTTTGGAGCACCTGTTGGACAGGCATGACATGCTACGCACCGTCTACCCCTGCGGTGGGGAAATCGTGACGCCGGCAGTGCTGGCGCGGCGTGAGTTGCCGCCGTATTTCGCGCTGGTGGACGCCGCTACCTGGTCGTCGGCAGAACTGCAACGCGATATGAGTTCGCGGGCAAGCGAGCCTTTTGATTTGCAGCGCGGGCCGGTGGTACGCATGAGCTTGTATCGCCAAGGCGAACGCGTCCATACGCTGTTGTTGTGCGCCCATCACATCGCCGTAGACTTGTGGTCGGTATTGCTTTTCCTCGATGAGCTGCTCTCGGTCTACACGCTGCTGGGTGTCGATCGCAGCCCCGATCTGCCGCCCCCAACGGGGCATTATCGTGATTTCATTGGTTGCCAGCAGGCCTATCTCAAGTCCGCGGCTAGCGCCGCGGACTTGGCGTATTGGCGCAACCGGCTTGCAGGCGAGTTGCCGGTGCTGGCGCTACCTGCGGATTCACCTCGCTCAACAACACGCCGTTACCACGGAGGCTCTCACGCGCTTCAACTGCAACCCGGGCTGAGCTCCAAGCTCAAAGAGCTAGGCCGAAAGCAAGGCGCCACCCTGTTCATGACCTTGCTCGCGGCGTACAAGGTGCTGCTATACCGATATACCCATCAGACCGACATTATCGTTGGTGCGCCGAGCAGCGGACGCACGGATAGGCGCTATGCGCGGGTCGTCGGTAATTTTGTCAATCCGGTTGCGCTGAGGACCTATCCTTCCCCCGAGCTACCGTTCGCGACCTATCTCCAACACGTGCGAGAGGCGGTCCTGGGAGCGCTCGCCCATGAGCAATATCCGTTTTCGCTACTCGTTGAGCGCCTACAACCGAAGCGCCACGGTGATGAATGGCCCATCTATCAAACGATGTTTGTGTTGCAGCAAGCGCAATCAGGGATCGATCCAAACCTCTCGCAACTTGCCTTGGGTGAGGACGGAATAGCGTTCTCTCTAGGCGAGTGGCAGGTCCACTCCATCGCGATCCCTGAACGGGTCGAGAACTTCGATCTCAAGCTCATGGCGGTGGAGTGTGAGCAAGGGTTGATCTTCTCCTTCCAGTATCGCCGCGAGTTGTTCCGACAAGAAACGATTGCCCAAATAGCCGCGCACTTTGATGTTCTCTTGCGGGGGATTATCGCTAACCCGAATGAACGCCTCGCCCAATTGCCGCTGCTGACGGAGCCTGAGCGGTATCGACTGATTGTTGAGTGGAATGCTACTCAGACGGAGTATCCCAAGGATAAGTGCATTTATGAGTTGTTTGAGGCACAGGTCGAGCGCAGTCCTCAAGCCACGGCGGTGGTCTATGAAGACCAATCGCTCAGTTATCGTGAGCTCAATGCGAAGGCCAAACAGCTCGCGCATCACTTGCGTAGCTTGGGGGTGGGGCCCGACACGTTGGTGGCCATTTGTGTGGAGCGCTCCCTAGGGATGATCGTTGGTCTTTTGGGTATTCTCAAGGCGGGGGGTGCCTATGTGCCGCTTGACCCGACCTACCCCAAGGAGCGGTTGGCGTACATGCTGGAGGATGCTCGAGCTGCCGTTCTGCTCACCCAAGCGCGTCTACGAAACTCTTTGCCCGAACACCCGATGCTGCTCTGTCTAGACAGTGATTGGGTATCAATTGGGCGTCGAAGCAAGAAGAATCTTGCGAACCTTGCGTCACCGCTTAATCTTGCTTACGTCATCTACACCTCGGGCTCGACGGGAAGGCCGAAGGGGGTGGGGATTGCGCATGGCAGTTTAACGAACTTCCTGACAGGCATAACGCGCAAGCTTTCGCTATGCAGTGATGACATTGTACTGGCAGCGACGTCATCTTCTTTTGACATTTCCGTGCTTGAGCTTTTGGGTCCCGTAATCGTCGGCGGGCAGACGCTGGTAGCGAGTCAGGAGGAAGCACAGGATCCCACCCGCCTTGGAGCCAGGATTGGTCAGTCGAGGGCGACAGTGATGCAGGCAACGCCTTCCGCGTGGCGTTGGCTATTGATGAGTGGTTGGCGAGCGGATAGTTCGCTGAGGATCCTTTGCGGGGGTGAACCATTGTTTGCTGATCTGGCTACGCAGTTGCTCAACGGCGTAACGGATTTCTGGAATCTATATGGTCCCACCGAAACGACGGTATGGTCGACGACGAAGGGGATCGCGTCCGCGCAGGACGCTCTTTTGATTGGCCGTCCGATTGCGAATACCGAGATTTATTTGTTAGATGAGTTTCTTGAGCCCGTACCGATAGGTGTATCGGGCGAGTTATACATTGCTGGTGCGGGTTTAGCGCGTGGGTATCTGAAGCGACCTGAGTTAACGGCGGAACGATTCATTCCCAGTCCATTTAGTGCAGAGCCGGGAGAGCGGTTGTACCGGACGGGGGACTTAGCGCGGTATCGGCCGGATGGAAACATTGAATACCTCGGGCGCATTGACCATCAGGTGAAGGTGCGAGGTTTTCGGATTGAGTTAGGGGAGATAGAGGCGCGGCTATTAGAGCACCCGCAGGTCAAGGAGGCGGTAGTGATTGCCCGCGAGGACACACCTGGGGAGAAGCGTCTTGTGGCCTATGTAGTGGGTAGCGGGGACTGGCCAGAGAATGAGACTATCGAGCAGCTAAGGACGTATCTCGGAGAGGTCTTGCCGGACTACATGGTTCCGGCAGCATTCGTCTTCCTAGACTCACTACCACTCACGCAGACGGGCAAACTAGATCGGAATGCATTACCGGTTCCCGATGTCACTGCCCAACTGGCTTGTCAATACCTTGCACCACGTACGCAGGTCGAAGCCGCGCTTACGCAGATCTGGGCGGACGTATTGCGGCTTGAACGGGTGGGCGTCCACGACAACTTCTTTACCCTCGGTGGTGATTCCGTGCGCAGCATCCAGATGGTCAGTCGTGCCCACGAGTCCGGCGTGCAGTTGACCCCGCGCCAAGTGTTCCAGCATCCCACCGTGGCCGAGCTCGCTCAAATCGCGGAAGCAGCTATCCCGGTGGAATCGCTTGCGATTGCACCCGTGCGTACCGTAACGAGCGATCGCACTTACTTGACGCCGGCGGATTTTCCCTTAGCGAGCCTGAGCCAACAAGAGCTCGATGCGCTCCCGTTCGAGCCCCGCGATATCGAAGACATCTACCCGCTGGGGCCCATGCAGGAAGGCATGCTGTTCCATAGCCTCGCCCAGCCAGGGAGCGGTGTTTATGTCATGCAAGACCGCTATGCGTTAAGGGGAACGATTGATGTTCAAGCCTTTGGTGACGCTTGGCAAGCGGTAGTGGATCATCATCCCATCCTGCGGACTTCGTTTTTTTGGCGCACCGAGCTACGGCCGCACCAGGTCGTAACGCGACGCGTTGAGCTCCCCTTCGAGTATCTCGACTGGCGCGGGTTAGAACCCGTGGAGCAAGAGGCGCGCATCGAAGCCGTGCTCGAGGCGGAGCGGCGGGCAGGTTTCGATCTTCACCGCGCGCCGCTGTTACGCCTGCGTCTGGTGCGGCTGACTGGCGATCGTTATCGCTGCATCCGCAGCTTCCACCATATCCTGCTCGACGAGTGGTGCACCTCGCCCCTGTTGCTCGACTTTCGAGCTGTTTATGGGGCCTTGGTTCGGCGCGAGCGGCCGCCTGTTCTAACTGCCCGCCCGTTTCGCGATTACATCGCGTGGCTGCAACGCCAGGACACGGACGCGGCCGAGCGTTTCTGGCGTAATTATCTGCGCGGTTTCACCGAGCCGACCCCGCTCGCGGTGGACCGGTCAGACATCGCCTCTGGAGGCGAAGCCGGCACGGTGGCGGACGCGATCGACGAGCTATCCGCCACCGATACGGCTGCGCTGCGCCGGCTCGCCAAGCGCGAACGGCTCACGCCCAATTCCTTTGTGCAGGCCGCTTGGGCACTGCTCTTAAGCCGCTATAGCGGGCGCGAAGAGGTGTTGTTCGGCGTGACCGTCGCGGGGCGGCCGGCGGTACTGCCGGGCAGGGAGTCTATGCTCGGACTGTTCGTCAATAGCCTGCCCTTGCGCGTTCGGTTTAAGCCCGAGCAAAGGCTGATCGGGTGGTTACGCGAGTTGCTTGTTGCTAGTGTCGAGGTCCGCGAATACGAATACGCTCCCCTGGGGCGGATCCAGTCCTGGTCTGAGGTTCCACGCGGGGAACCGTTGTTTAACCACCTCCTGGTGTTCGAGAACATCCCGGTCGACCCGAGCCTGGGCGAGGCCAGCGACGGGTTGAGCATGGCGTATGGCGGAAGCCGTGTTCATACGAACTATCCCATCACCGCCACGGTGATCCCCGGATCGGGACTGACGTTTAAGCTCACCTATAGCCAGGATCGCTTCGAAGCCATTGCGATGCGCCGCATGCTGGGCCACTTCCGGCGCTTGCTGGAGGAGATGATCCGGCGGCCTGCGGCGCAGATCGGTGAGCTTGAGATGCTCGCAGAGGCGGAATGGCGCCAAACCGTCGACGGCTGGAATCGCACACGACGGCACTATCCGCCGCCCGCGGATTTTGTGGCGATATTCGAAGAACAGGCGCGCCGGACGCCCGAGACCTGTGCAGTGGTTTGCGGCGGCGAAGCGTTAACCTATCGGGCGCTCAATGCGCGCGCCAATCGTGTGGCGCTGGACCTCATCGACCGCGGGGTCGGGCCCGAGGTGATCGTTGCAGTGCTTGATGAGCGGGGTATCGAGGTGCTGGTAGCCTTCCTCGCCATCCTCAAGGTAGGCGGAGTCTACTTGCCGCTAGACCCGCGCGATCCCGAGGCGCGTTGGCGGTTTGTGATCGAGACGGCGCAGCCGAGGTTGGTAGTGGCCGGCGCGGCGCGGGCGGATCGGGTTCGCCGCCTAGTATCACCGACCCGGTTAACACGAGTGGTGACTCTGGCGGATCTCGCCCGAGATCGATCCGATCAAAATTCGGCCCGATACACCGACCCTCGCTGTCTTGCCTACATTATCTTCACCTCGGGTTCGGCCGGCACGCCTAAGGGCGCGATGATCACCCGGCAAGGGATGTTTAACAACTTCATGACCAAAGTGCCGGCGCTCGGGCTGACGGCGAGTGATGTTGTCGCACAGACGGCGCCGCCGTGTTTCGACATCTCGGTGTGGCAGTTCCTGACGGCCTTGTTGTGCGGGGCGCGGGTCGCGATCCTCCCGGATGCGAGCGTGCAGGACCCGCAGGCGCTGCTCGGAGCCCTAAGCGCGCACGCTATCACGGTGATCGAGGTGGTCCCCTCGCTGATCCGTGCCTTGTTGGATCGCCCTCATCCAGACCACGAGCTACCCGAGTTGCGCTGGTTACTCCCGACCGGCGAGGCCTGTCCTCCCGAGCTGTGCCGGCGCTGGCGCGAGCGATACCCCCACGTCGGCTTGCTCAATGCGTTTGGGCCGGCCGAGTGTGCCGACGATGTCGCTTACCACCGCATCACGAGTCAGGATGCGTCGCGTTCGAGGGTGCCGATCGGGCGGCCGGTGGACAACCTCCAGTTATACGTGCTCGACAACCGACTCGAGCCGATACCGATCGGCGTGCCCGGCGAGCTGTGCGTGGCCGGCGTTGGTGTCGGCCGTGGTTACCTCCGCCGCCCGGATGCGAGCGCCGAGCGCTTCGTGCCCAACCCCTTTGGCCCTCCCGGAAGCCGCTTGTATCGCAGCGGTGATATCGCCAGTTATCTCGCGGATGGCATTTTGGACTTCCTCGGGCGGGCGGATCATCAGGTGAAGATCCGCGGCCATCGCGTCGAGTTGGGCGAAGTGGAGGCCCAACTCGCGCGCCATCCTGCGATTGGAGCAATAGCGGTCACGATCCATGAACCCACGGCAGGGGATAGGCGCTTGGTGGCGTATTATGTGGCCCGTCACGAGGCAGAGCCACCCCGGGCGGAAGCGCTGCGGGCATATGCACGGTCGGCTTTGCCAGACTACATGATCCCTTCGGCCTTTCTGGCCGTAGAGGCGCTGCCGCTCAATCCAAACGGCAAGTTAGACCGCAAACGCCTGCCCGTGCCGACATACAGCAGCGAGCCAAAATCCGCCGCCACGGCGCGAACGCCCACCGAGGAGATCCTGAGCGGGATCTGGGCAAAGGTTTTGGGGATCCCGAGGGCAGGGGTCGATGAGAGCTTCTTTGCCCTCGGCGGCCACTCGCTGCTCGCCACGCAGATCGTCTCCCGCATCGCCACTGCCTTTGGGATCGAGTTGCCTTTGGCCGCGGTCTTCGATGCACCAACCGTCGCGCAGTTGGCTGCGCTTGTGGATGCCGCACTTGGGCATCGAGAGCGAGTTGCGGCACCGCCGCTCACGATTGCGGCGCGCGACCAACTGCTGCCGCTCTCCTATGCCCAGCGGCGGCTTTGGTTTATGAGCCAGGTTGAGCCGGGTAATGCCTTTTATCACTTTCCTGCGGCGGTGCGCCTGGTAGGTAACCTGGATATCGAAGCAGTCGAGCGCGGCCTGCACGCCATCGTGCAGCGGCACGAAGTCTTGCGCACGATTTTCATCGAGCGCGACGGTGAACCGGAGCAGGCCGTTCTGGCGGATGCCGGCGTTACGCTCGCTTGCGAGGACTTGACAGGGCACGCCCCGGATCGACGCGAGCCCGAATTGCAACGGCGTATTCAGGCGGAGATAGCGCAGCCTTTTGATCTCGCGGCAGGACCCTTGGTGCGCATGCGGCTGTTCGTGCTCGAATGCGGTTCGGCCACGAAGACAACCGAACATGTCTTGCTCCTTATATTTCACCACATCGTGTTTGACGGCTGGTCGTTCGGTGTCTTGGCCCGTGAGCTCGGCGAGCTGTATTCGGCGGCCGTTGGCCAGCGCTGCGCCGAGTTGCCGTCATTGCCGTTCCAGTATGGCGACTATGCCCAGTGGCAACGCCGGTGGCTGCAGGGACAGGTACTAGACCGGGGACTCGCCTATTGGGTGGATCAGTTGCGAGATGCCCCCGGGTTTTTGGCCATAGCGGCCGGCCGGCATGGCGATTCCGCCGCGCAGCCGCCCGGCGCGGAGCACGAGCTCGCCATCGAGCAGGGCTTTAGCGAAGCCTTGCGCGAGCTATCCCGCAAGCAGGGGGTCACGCTTTTCATGACCCTGCTCGCGGCCTTTGACGTCTTACTGTGTTACGCCAGCGGGCAAGAGGATCTGGTGGTAGGCACCGATGTCGCCAATCGCAACCGCACCGAAACCGAAGGGCTGATTGGATTTTTCATCAATCTGTTGGCGTTGCGTGTGCGCCTCGCCGGGGACCCGCCGTTCAACGAGCTGTTGGCGCGCGTGCGCGACACCACGCTGGCTGCGTACGCCCATCAAGACGTTCCTTTTGACAAGGTGGTGGAGGCGATCAAACCCATACGCCGCATCGATGTTGCGCCGATCTTTCAGGTGAAGCTGGTGGTGCACAACGTACCGCTTGCCGAAGTCCGCTTGCCAGGCGTTGAGCTGCAGGCGGTGCCGATCCGGCGGCAGGTCGCCGAGCTCGATCTGGTGCTGCACGTATATGAGGAGGAAGCCTTGAGGTGTGTGTTTGAATACCGTAGCGATCGGTTTGATGCGCGCGCGGTGCGGCTTTTTGCCGAGCAGTATCAACACATCGTTTGGCGCGCAGCGGGTTCACCCGACGTCCCGGTTAGCGTGTTCGTTGAAGAGCTTACGGCGCTGGAACAGCGTAACGCCGCAGTTGAGACTGGACGCGTCAACAGCCTTCGAACGATCCGGCGTAAGGGCATTCGGGTTTCGCCCTGATCCGAACCTAGCATGAAGCAGCCCGATAAACCCGATGCTGTTCCGCGATTAAGCGCCGTGCGGCGGCGCGCTTTGTCTGCCGCCAGCGGGTTGGTGCGATTCGGCGGCAGCTTTCCGCTGCGCATCGAGCCGACAGCACAAGGTGTTGACCTGGCTTCTTGGGCAACAGGCACACATGCCATGATCGAAAAGAAACTGGCCGAGCATGGCGCTCTTCTGTTTCGTCATTTCGATATCGAAGGCATCCAAGCCTTTGAGCGCTTCGTGAGGGCGGTGGCGGGCGGCGCGCTAGAATACCGGTTCCGGGCCTCGCCCCGCACCGAGGTAGGACACCATATATACACCGCGACCGACTATCCGGCCGACCAGAGCATCTTCCCTCACAACGAGCACGCCTATTCCCCGGTCTGTCCGCTGCGCCTGTTTTTTTATTGCCAGCAGCCGGCGGCTATAGGCGGGGAGACACCCATCGGTAGCGGGCGCGCGATCACACAAGCTATCGACGTCGGCGTGTGCGCCCGTTTCAAGCGCAAGCAGGTGCTGTACGTCCGTAACTACGGCGATGGATTCGGTCTGCCGTGGCAAACCGTATTTCAGACTTCGGATAAAGCGCAAGTCGAGCGCTACTGCAAGGAGGTTGGGATAGCGATCGAATGGAAGTCAGGCGATCGCCTTTGCACGCGTCAAGTGGGTCCGGCCCTAGTCCGGCACCCGCGCTTGGGCGAGCGGATCTGGTTCAACCATGCTACTTTTTTTCATGTCACGACCTTACCGTCCCCGGTGCGCGAGGCGTTGCTCAGCGAGTTTGACGAGGCAGATCTTCCGCAGAACACCTATTACGGCGACGGCTCGGCGATAGAAACCGAGACGCTTGAGTACCTGCGCGCGGTTTATCGAGCGGCGATGGTGAGCTTTGCTTGGCAGCCCGGCGATATCCTTCTGGTAGACAACATTTTGACCGTGCATGGACGCCGGCCGTTTAGCGGCGCACGCCGGGTGCTGGTCGCGATGGCGGACACGTTTTGTCCCCGAGATCTTGCGGTTCAGGCGGAGAAATTGGCGTGACCCCAGCCGAGCACATCGAAGGCTACCGCCTTTCTATTCAACAGCAGCGCCTGCACCGCCTGCAGGACGCCAGTCCGTCGACGCCCTACCGGGTGCAGGGACTGATCGAAATTGAAGGGCCGCTGGATAGGGAGCGCCTGCGTGGCGCCTTAGCCCGAGTTGCCGAGCGCCACGAGATCCTGCGTACCCGCTTCCAAAGGCTGCCCGCCATGGTTCTGCCGGTGCAGGTGGTTCATCAGTTGCCGTGCGCCATTGCCAGCGAGGTGGACATCTCGTGTTTGACCGTAAGCGAGCAGACGGCACGCAAAGCGATCGTGTGGCGAGAATGCGGTGCGCAATCGATCGCCTGGACCAGGCAACTCGCTTTACACACCGTATTATTGCACCTAGGGCCTGCGCATCATGCACTTTTTGTGACCTTAACCGCACTGTGCGCAGATCCCGCCACGCTCACGCATCTGGTAACGGAGCTAGCCCGTGGCTATGGCGCTGGGCAAGGGGTTGGCGATAGCGATGTCGTACAGTATGCGGACTACGCCGAGTGGCAGCACCAGGTGCTGTCCTCGGGCGATGCCGGCGGCGCGGGCTTTTGGCGTGCCCAAGCTCATGCGGATCTAATTGAGGTTAGGCTCCCCTTCGAAAACGGCGACGTTGCCCCAAGACCGTTTCTCCCTAGCGTCGAGCAAACGTCGCTCCCTTTGTCGCTCGGCAGCGCGATCCATTCTTTTGCCCGCGCGCACGGAACCGCGGTAGAAGTGTGCCTGCTGGGTTGCTGGCTGGCGTTGCTTAGGCGTCACCGCGGCCAGGGCCCGCAGATCGTTGGGGTACTAAGCGATGGACGCAGCGAAGCGACACGGGGAGCTTTGGGTCCGTACAGCAAGGTCCTTCCCATTCGTTTTGGCATGGACTTAAACGCGTCGTTCAAGCCCTGGCTCAGTCATCTGGCGAAATTAGTGGCCAGCGCCAAACGATGGCAGGATGGGTTCGCTTGGCAGCCTGACTCCGCCTGCTGCGCCGCGAGCTTCGCTTATGTTCCGGCACTTAAACCGGCATATGCCGGACCGGTTTGTTTCACTCTCGCTCGCCAGCACGGCTTGATAGACCGCTTCAAACTGCAGCTCGCCATCGCGGAACAGGGTCATGCTTTAAGCGTTCAACTTCACTACGATCAGGCCTGCTTCTCGAGCGCGGCAATCGCGTGCCTGCTTAGTCAGTTTGAAACGCTGGTCGCGGGCGCGCTAAAGTGGCCTGATACCCCCCTACGAGACCTTGAGCTCGCTGGCGCGATCGAACGCAAGCGGCTGCTCACGGCGTTCAATCAGACCGAGGCCGCTGCAGCGCCTTGCCGCTTGCTGCATCAGTTGTTCGAGGCTCAGGCACAGCGAACGCCGGCGGCCATCGCCCTCATCGCTGGCGAGATGAGCCTAAGTTATGCGACCTTGGATGCCAAGGCTAACCGTTTGGCACACTATCTGCGCTCTCGTGGGATCGGCCCCGACGACCGGATCGGGATCTGTTTTGGGCGCTCCCCGGACGCGCTCGTGGCGATGTTGGGGGTGCTCAAGGCCGGGGCCGCCTATGTGCCGCTGGACCCGGACTACCCAACTGCGCGTCTCGCTTATATGCTCAAGGACACCGGCATAGCGCTGGTGCTGACGCATGCGGCGCACGCCGACTTTCTGCGATCGCAGAATAGCGCGCACGTGTGCCTGGATCGCGAAGAGGCGCTGTTGAGATCGTTTAGCGGCCAGTCCTCCGGCGTCGCCTGCGACCCAGAGAACTTGGCGTATGTCATCTATACCTCGGGATCGACGGGCCTGCCCAAAGGGGTGGCGGTCACTCATTGCAACGTCTTGCACTCGACCACGGCGCGGCTGCAATACTATCGTGAGCCGGTCCGATGTTTTATGTTGCTGTCCTCGTTTTCCTTCGACAGCTCGGTAGCCGGCATATACTGGACATTAAGCCAAGGTGGCAGCCTGTGCCTGGCGCCCGAAGAGGCGCTACAAGAGCCGGCGGCGCTCGCGGATCTGATCGAAGAACACCGGGTTTCGCATGTGCTGGGGTTGCCCTCCTTTTATCACGCCTTCTTGGAAACTGTGGCCCCCGGCAGGCTGCGCTCCGTGAAAACGGTGATCGTGGCGGGGGAAGCCTGTAGCAAGGCAGTGGTAGCGCGGCATTGGGCGATGCTGCCCGATGTGCCTTTGTTTAACGAGTACGGGCCCACCGAATGCGCGGTCTGGTCTAGCGTCTATCCTTGCGTCCAGGCCTCGTGCGGGTCCGTTGCCATCGGCAGGCCGATCTGTGGCTGGGCGATGTATGTGCTGGATGAACGCTTAGAGCCGGCGCCCACCGGCATTGCAGGCGAAATCTGCATAGGCGGCGCAGGCCTCGGCCGCGGCTATCTGCGCCAGCCTGCTTTCACCGCCCAGCGGTTTATTCCCAACCCATTCGGCGGTCCCGGAACGCGCCTTTATCGGACCGGCGACCTAGGCTGCTATAGCCCCGGCGGGCACATCGAGTTTCTAGGCCGGGCGGATCAACAGGTCAAGCTCCGCGGCTACCGGGTAGAGCTGGCGGAGATCGAAGCCGCGTTGTGCCGCTTGGCAGGTGTAACAGAGGCGGCGGTGGTCGCACGCGATGGGAGTCTTCTCGCCTATGTGGCGCGTAGCAATGAGGCCGTCGCATCGGCCGATGGGCTTAGAGATGGCTTGCGCGAGCGCCTGCCGGACTACATGGTCCCCGCTCGCTTTGTATTCCTAGAACGCTTGCCCCATACGCCGAATGGCAAGCTCGACCGCAACGCCCTGCCGGTGCCGGAGGAGATAGCGCCTGCATCCACGCGGTACGTCCCGCCTCGCACTCCCGTCGAGGAGGCGTTGGCGCGTCTATGGGCCGAGCTGCTCAGGCTCGAAAGGGTCGGTATCCATGACAACTTCTTCGAGCTGGGTGGGGACTCGATCCTCAGCATCCAGATCGTCGGCCGCGCGCGCCAGGCAGGGCTGCGATTCACCGCTAGACAGATGGTTGAGCACCAGAGCATCGCGGCGCTCGCGGGTGTCGTGCAGAGCACGGCGCAGAAAACCGAAGCCGCATCCAGCGATCCGGGTGAGGTGCCGTTGACCCCGATACAGCGTTGGTTCTTCGAGCAAGACCTACCCAGGCCGGAGCGCTGGACCCACGCTTTGCTGCTGCGCCTTACCCAACCGATCGACGGCGCCGCCCTTACCCAAGCCGTGGACCACGTGATCCGCCATCATGACGCCCTGCGTCTGCGGTTCATCAAGACCGGCGGTAAATGGCGTCAATGGTCACGGGCCTCCGAGGGGTGCAAGCGCTACGACAACGCGTGTGAACACGTCGATCTGACAGCCGCCGACGACAAGCAGTTGGCGATGGCCTTACAGCACGCAGCCCAGAAACAGATGGATATTCGGATAGCGAGCGGGCCGCTGTTCAAGCTCGTGTGGTTCGATGCCGGGAGAACAAGGCCGGACCATCTCCTGGTCGTCACACATCACCTGGTCGCGGACGGACTGTCCTGGCGTATCCTCCTGGAGGATTTACACAGCGCCTACCGGCAGCTCACAGCAGGACAGGCGCCAATGCTCCCGCCGCAGACCACCTCTTTTCATCACTGGGCGCGGGGGCTGCAAGCGTATGCAAGGAGCGAAGCGGTCAAGGCGGAGGCCACCTACTGGCTGGATGCGCAGCGGTTCCGGATCGATCCCTTGCCAGTGGACCATCCAGAAGGCGACAACACCGAGGCCGCTAACGCGGTGCTGCGGGTGATGCTAGCCGAAGAGGACACACAAGCGCTGCTGCAAGACGTCCCGCCAGTGTACCAGACGCGGATCGACGATGTCTTGCTCTGTGCGCTGGCCTTGACCCTGTGTCGTTGGAGCAGCGCGGGGGCCGTGCTGGTCGATCTGGATCGCCACGGCCGCGAGATAGCGATCGATGGCATGGATGTCTCACGCACGGTTGGCTGGTTCACCAGCGTATTTCCCATGCCCTTGTCTGTGAGCTTGGATGCTGGCTTGGGCGCTAACCTGAAATCGCTCAAGGAGCAGCTTCGGAGCGTTCCGCACCACGGCTCGCACTACGGCTTGTTGCGCTACGGCATGGGAGAAATAGCGCGGCGCCTTAGCGAACTGCCGGCAGCCCGGGTCATCTTCAACTACCTGGGTCAATTGGACCAAACCTTTGCCCAGACGCCGCTTTTTGCATTTTCCGAAGAGCGCGTGCTGAGCGGCCAGGATCCGGCCTGGGCGCGGTCCTACGAGTTGGCTATCGGCGTCGACGTTTATAAAGGCAGGCTACGGGTGGAATGGGATTACAGCGCCGCGCGCTATAGGCGCGAGACTATCGCCGCACTCGCAGACGGTTATCTCGCCGCCTTGCGGCAGTTGATCGGACACTGCCTGAGCGCCGAGGTAGGGGGATATACGCCGTCTGATTTTCCGCTCGCAGGGCTTTCTCAAGACGAGCTGGACGCGCTTTTCTCCGCTCAGCCGGGCATAGAAGATGTTTATCCCGCGACCCCGGTCCAAGCGGGCATGCTGTTCCACAGCCGCTTCGCTGCGCAGGGCGGAGTCTACCTGCAACAGGTGAGCTGCAACCTGGAGGGGCCATTCGATCGAGGCGCCTTTATTCAGGCCTGGCAAGTAGTGCTGGATAAATACACGGTTCTGCGGAGCGCTTTTGTCGAAGATGGGCAACAACGCCAGCTACAGGTCGTACATCGTCGCGCCGGCCTCCCTATGCTTGAGCACGATTGGCGAGAGATGGCGCCCGAAGCCCAAGTCGAGCGATGGGAGGCCCTCCTAACCGAGGATCGCGCGCAGGGTTTTACGGTTGCCGAGGCGCCTTTGATGCGCTTGACCTTAGTGCGCTGTGACCAGAGCCGTCATCGCCTGCTGTGGAGCCACCACCATGCCTTACTCGATGGCTGGTGCCCTGGCATTATTTTCAATGACGTGATCCAGACCTATGAAGGCTTGTGCTCAGGGACCCGTCCTACACTGGGCCCGAGCCGTGCCTATCGCGACTATGTCAACTGGTTGCTCAAGCAAGATCGCGAGATCGCCGATGCTTATTGGCGCAGGACGCTGGCGGGCTTTGATTCTCCCACGCCGCTAGGCATAGCGCGCACGCCCGATGTCCCAGGCCGAGGGCACGGTGAGCAGCGCATGGCGCTCACAGCCAAGCTCACCGAGGAGCTGACCTCATTTGCCAGGCATCATCGGCTTACCCTCAACACCCTGGTGCAAGGGGCATGGGCAATATTGCTCGGCCGCTATGGCGGAGCGCGCGATGTCGTTTTCGGGATCACCGTCTCCGGGAGACCGGCCGATCTGGCCGGGACAGAGTCCATGGTAGGGCTTTTTATCAATACGTTGCCCTTGCGGATCAGGATTTCTCCGCAAACGCCAGTCCTCGAATGGTTACAAGCGCTCATGCGACAGAATGCAGAGTTACGCGAATTCGAGTACAGCGCGCCGGTAGACGTGCACGCCTGTAGCGATGTGCCGCGCGCTCAGCCGCTGTTCGAAAGCATCGTCGTTTTCGAGAATTATCCGGTAGAAAGAGCGCTGCTCGAGGCGCGTTCGGCACTCGGCGTCAAGGATGTCAGATTCAACGAACAGACGCATTACCCGCTGACCTTGGTGGCGGTGCCCGGCAAGGCGCTGGAATTACGCATCGCCTATGAGCGGGGCCGTTTTGATGAACCTACCATGGAGCGGCTCTCGGGGAACCTCCAGACACTGTTAACGGCGATGATCGGCGATCCCGGCGTGAGGCTGGGTGCGTTGTCGATCGTGACGGACACGGAACAAAGGCGGTTCTCCCGCTTGCGGATCGAGGCAGTGAGCGTTCCCTCGGCAGGCGAGACGCTCACGCAGCGTTTCGAGGCAAGCGTCTCGCGTAGGCCCGATGCCGTTGCCCTCGTGTGCGAAGGGCAATCGCTGACCTACGCCGAGCTCAACCGGCGGGCAGAGCGGCTCGCCGCTCGTTTGCGGGAGAGTGGAGCGCGTACGGAAACACGGATCGGGCTGTGCCTCTCGCGCGGCCCGGGCTTGATCGTCGCGATCATCGGCATACTCAAGGCCGGTGCCGCTTACGTACCACTGGATCCAGCCCATCCGCGGGCCCGGCTCGAGGCGATCATGAAAGACAGCGGTGCTGCCATGCTGGTCACGGAGCAAGCCCTGCTCACAAGCCTTCCGGAGTGCGCCAACTTGTGCGTGGATGGGGATATTGGCCAAGCGCATGGGCAGCGACACACGGCTCCTCACAGTGACCAGGATAACGCCGCTTACGTGATCTACACCTCGGGAACGACCGGGTGGCCGAAGGGCGTGGTGGTCACCCATCGCAACGTGCTGCGTTTATTCGATGCGACGGCCGGCGAGCTTGGTTTCAACGATCGCGACGTGTGGACCCTCTTTCACTCCTACGCCTTTGATTTCTCCGTCTGGGAGCTCTGGGGCGCATTGCTCTACGGCGGCCGGCTGGTGGTGGTGCCGCCGCGCGTGGCGCGCTCGCCAGAGGATCTGCACGAGCTATTGGGTGAGCAGGGCATCACAGTCCTCAATCAGACCCCTTCGAGCTTTTACCAACTTCAGGCCGTGGATTCGGAGCAGCCGGCCAGGCTGTCCTCGCTGCGGCTCGTCATCTTTGGCGGCGAGGCGCTTGACCCGCGGCGCTTGCACCCTTGGGTCCAGCGCCATGGGGACCAGAGGCCTCGACTCGTCAACATGTATGGCATCACCGAGACGAGCGTGCATGTGACGTGGCAGCGCTTGTACGAAGAACACACCCACCGCGCGGCCAGTGTGATCGGCCGGCCTATCGCCGACATGAAGACGCTGATCTTGGATATGGACGGACATCCAGTCCCCATCGGCGTGCCTGGTCAGCTCTATGTGGGCGGTGCAGGCCTGGCGCGCGGTTATCTTGGGCGGCCCGATCTCACGGCCCAGCGCTTCGTCCCGGACCCCTTCGGCGCAGACGGCGCGCGGCTATACTATAGCGGAGACCTCGCGCGTCTGTCCGAGGACGGCGGCATCGAGTACCTGGGGCGCATCGACCACCAGGTCCAGGTCCGGGGCTACCGTATCGAGCTAGGCGAGATCGAGGCGGGACTTCGCAGCCATCCGGATGTGAGCGACGCCTGCGTCGTGGCGTGCGAGGACCGGGCGGATGAGAGGCGCCTGGTCGCCTATGTGGTCGCGGAGCAGGCCAAGATCGATACGGCGGTCCTGCGCCTTCATCTGCAACAGCGGCTGCCGGACCCTATGGTGCCGACTGCCTATGTGTTTGTCCCGGTCTTGCCGCTTACGCCTAACGGTAAGCTGGATCGCAAGGCTTTGCCGCCGCCTGATGGTGATGCATCGCGGCCTTATATTGCTCCGCGAAGCCCCTTGGAAAACGAGATCGCAGCGATCTGGGCCGACGTACTTCGCGTGGAACGGGTCGGTATTGACCAGGACTTCTTTGTGCTGGGCGGCCATTCACTGCTGGCGGCTCAGATGATCGGGCGTATCGCGAAGCGGTTCTCTATCGATCTGCCCATAGAGGCGTTGTATGAACATCCCACGGTCGAGACGCTGGCCGCTGCCGTGGAGTCGGGCTTGCTGGAGCACCTCGAGGCACTGCCCGAGCATGAGGCCCGGGATCTGCTCCCTCGGGTCCCTGAGATGATGGAGACGCAAGATGGCGGCTAGTAGCGGGCGCCGCCTGCCGCTCTCCGCCGCCAAGCAAGCACTGCTCCAGAGATACCTGCGGGGCGAGGTTGGCCGGGGTGCTTCTGTCATTTCCAAACGCGGCGCGGGCCCCATTCCGCTCTCTTACCAGCAGCACCGCCTGTGGGTGTTGGAGCAACTGAGCGCCGGAAGCGGCGCCTATCACATCTCGGCGGCTTACCGGCTACGCGGCGTCCTCGACATCGAGGCGTTGTCTTCGGCGTTCTCCGAGGTCGCGCGCCGTCACGAGGTGTTGCGCACGCGCATCGACGCGACGGCACCAGAACCCCAGCAGCTCGTGGATCCCGCGGTGGAAGTGGATATCGGGGTATCGAACCTAGGCGCCCGATCCGAGGGCGAAGCCCTGAAACAACTCGAAGCCGATGCGGCACGCCCGTTTGATTTGGCGACAGGCCCGTTGTGGCGGGTGCGGCTATGGGAGCTGAGTAAACAAGGGGAGGAGAGCGAATACCTGTTGCTGTTCGTTTGTCATCACATCGTCTTCGATGGATGCTCGACAGAGGTGCTCTTCCGCGAGCTGGCCGCGCTGTATGGGGCTTACCGTCAGGGTAAAGCACCGCCGCTTGCCGAGCTGCCTATCCAATACACGGACTATGCGCCGTGGCAGCGGCGGTGGCTATCGGGAGAGCGCTTGCAGCGAGAGCTGGAGCACTGGCGGGCGCGGCTTGAGGGGACTTCGGGGGTGCTGGATCTGCCCACCGATCAGGTGCGTCCACCGCTCGCCAGCTATCGCGGGGCGAGCCATGATTTTTCCCTCTCGGCGGAGATCGGTGCACGGCTAAAGGCCTTGGCGCGCCAGGAAAGGGTGACGCCGTTCGTGCTGCTGCTGACGGTATTCAAAACGCTGCTTTACCGCTACAGCGCACAGCATGACCTCTGTATCGGAACGCCCGTGGCCAATCGTCTGCCGGTTGAGACCGAGGAGCTGATCGGGTGCTTCGTGAACACAGTGGTGCTGCGCACGCCGGTATCGGGGCAAATGCGTTTTAAGGAACATCTATTACGGGTGCGGCAGGCGTGCGTCGAGGCGCAAGCGCACCAGCAACTGCCCTTCGATCGTCTGCTAGAGGCGCTGGGTCTAGCGCGCGACACCAGCCGCAACCCACTGGTGCAAGTGATGTTTACGTTCCACGAGGGTCCGCGGCACGCGATGGCGTTGGCGGGATTGACGGTGGCGCCGGTGGCGCTCGCGGTTCGCTCCGCGCAGTTCGATCTGGCCCTGGAGATGCGCCAGACGACGCAGGGCTTACAAGGGAGCCTGATCTACGCCACCGATCTCTACGTCGCGTCCACCGCCTCCCGTATCGCGCAGTGCTTCCAGTGCCTGCTAGCGAGCGTTGTGGCACAACCAGACGCTAGGTTGTGCGATCTCCCGCTGCTCGGCGACAAGGAGCTGAACCTGTTGCAGCAATGGAACGTAAGCTACCCCGGCGCTTGTGTACCGCAGCTCATCGAGGCTCAGGCGGCACGCGCGCCCGATGTGACGGCCATCGTGTTCGCTGGCGAGCAGCTCAGCTACACCGAGCTCAACCGTCGGGCCAATCGCCTGGCGCGGCATCTGCGGGCGCTGGGTGTGGGGCCCGATGCGATCGTCGGTGTGTGCTTGGCGCGCTCGATTGAGCTGGTCGTGAGCCTGCTTGCTGTTCTTAAGGCGGGCGGGGCCTACTTGCCTTTGGAGCCCGAGTACCCCGCCGAGCGTCTCGCGTACATGCTGCGGGACGCTGGAGCGGTGCTGGTGTTGACGACATCGGAACTGCGGATCCGATTGCCCGAGGGTGCGACCCCTTGTCTGTGCCTGGATGAACAGGTCTTGAGCACGCAAGCGGAGGAAAACCTCGAGCCATTGGCGATACCGCCGCACCTCGCCTACGTGATCTACACCTCGGGGTCCAGCGGCCGGCCAAAAGGTGTTGCCGTGCCGCACCAAGGCTTAAGCAACCGGATCCTTTGGATGCAGGACTATTTCGCGCTTGTGCCGTCCGATGTGGTGCTGCAAAAGACGCCATTCGGTTTCGACGTTTCTGTGTGGGAATTTTTCTGGCCGCTGACGATCGGTGCCTGTCTCGCCCTGGCGCGGCCCGGTGAGCATCGGGAGCCCGAGCGTCTCATCGCGCGCATCCAGAGAGAACGCGTTACCACCTTGCACTTCGTGCCGTCCATGCTGGCGGCCCTTCTGGAGAGTCAGGGCCATCTCGGGGACAGCGTGCGCCGCGTGGTCTGCAGCGGCGAAGCTTTATCCGCGGCGCTCGCAGCACAGTTCTTTCAGACACAGCAGGCCGGGCTTTATAACCTGTATGGGCCGACCGAGGCCTCCATCGACGTCAGCGTGTTCGCCTGCCGGCCTGACCCTGCGCGCGGTGGCGTGCCTATCGGCAGGCCCATCGCCAATACCCAGTTGTACATCTTGGACCAGGTGCTGAATCCGGTGCCGGTAGGCCTACCGGGCGAACTGTACATCGGCGGCGCTGGCCTGGCCCGAGGCTATCTCGGCCGGCCCAGCCTCACCGCCGAGCGCTTTGTACCCAATCCGCTGGGCGAGCCCAGCACGCGGCTGTACAAGACCGGCGATCGGGCGCGCTACCTAAGCGACGGCAACATCGAGTTTTTGGGCCGGCTGGATGCTCAGGTCAAGATCCGTGGCAATCGCATCGAGCTGGGCGAGGTAGAAGCGCGGCTGCTGGAGTACGCGGACGTGAGGCAAGCGTGTGTCATCGCCCAGGCCGGTGGATCTGGCGGTTCGCGGCTCGTGGCCTATGTGGTCATGGGCGACAGCGCACTGGACGCCGAGGCGCTTAAGCGCCATTTAGCCGCCACGCTGCCCGAGTACATGCTTCCATCGGCCTTCATAGCCCTTGAGGCACTGCCGATCAGCTCCAATGGCAAGTTGGACCGCAAGGCCTTACCCGCGCCCGAGAGCGCGCCTTGCGAGCCCACTGCGGCGCCGCGCAACACGCTCGAATGCCGGCTACTGGCGATCTGGGTGTCGGTGCTGGGCTTGGAACAGATCGGGATACACGACAACTTCTTCGCCTTGGGCGGTGATTCTATCGGCTGTATCCAAGTGGTCAGCCGCACCCGCCAGAGCGGTTTGCTCCTGAGCACGCGAGACCTCTTCGAACATCCTACCATCGCCGCCTTGGCCAAAGCGGTCAGGCTGGATATTGGGGCGATGGCGAAGCAAGGACCTGTCAGCGGTCCGGTACCGCTTACGCCGATACAATGCTGGTTCTTCGATCAGGCATTGCCTAATCCACACCACTGGAACCAGGCAGTGCTGTTGACAGTGCGCGCAGACATTACCCCCGCCATCCTAGAACGAGCGGCAGAGCGGCTCATCGTCCATCACGATGCGTTGCGGCATCGCTTTGTTTTTGAAGATGGTCAATGGCGGCAAGCGTGTCTTGCGGCGGATGCCGCGCCGGCGGTGGGTCGCGTCGATCTCTCTTGGGTCCCGTCCGGCGAGCGGTCGACCGCGATCGAAGCGCTCGCCAGCGAGTGGCACGGCCGTCTGCGGTTGGACGAAGGGCCTTTACTGCACATGATCTGGATGGACCTCGGTGAGACTTACCGTCTGCTGGTCATCATCCACCATTTGGTGGTCGATGGGGTGTCGTGGCGGATCTTGCTCGAAGACCTTGAGGCCGCTTGTCGCCAGATCTTGGCGGGCAAACCGGTCTGCTTGGCTGACGAGAGTGCGTCATTCAAGCGGTGGTCGGAACGCCTACGCGGCTATGCCGACTCCGGCGCACTACAGCCCGAGATCCCGTATTGGCGCGGGCTTGCTGCGAAAACGATGCAGCCGCTGCCGGTCGACAATCCACAAGGTGCGAACGTCGAATCCTGCACAAAGACCGTTGCGGTATCGTTGGACCCAGAGGCCACCCGTTGGCTGCTGCGCGATGCCCTCCCTCCCTATCGTTTGCAGGTCGCAGACCTCATCCTCACGGCGCTTGCGCAGGTGCTAGGTGCCTGGAGCGCTAGCCGCGTGATCGCGCTAGACCTGGAAGGCCACGGCCGCGAGGAATTGTTTCCAGGGCTTGATTCCTCGCGCACTATCGGTTGGTTCACCACGCTGTTCCCGGTGCGGCTAGAGATCCCCGCCGATCCCTCGCCTTGCGCGGCGTTAAAGGCGATCAAGGAGCAACTGCGGGGTATTCCCAGCAAGGGCATCGGCTATGGGCTGTTGCACTATCTCAGAGGTCGGGGCGAGCTGGCGATGCGACCAGCACAGGTGCGATTTAATTACCTAGGGCAATGGGACCAAACACTCGCGAGGGACTCGCTCTTCGCCTTTGCCGCGGAGCCGGTGGGCAGGTGTTTTGAACCCACGGGAACGCGCGCCTACGAGCTCGATGTTACAGCCTTTGTCGTGTGCGGGCAGCTACGTATCGAATGGCGTTACGGCCGCAGCCGCCACCGCCGGGACACCGTGAGCAAACTGGCGGCGGATCTACTGCTTAGGCTACGCGGGCTATTAGCGCACTGTATGAGTCCTCAGGTTGGTGGCTATACGCCCTCTGACTTTCCGCTCGCTGGGCTCGCCCAGGCAGATCTCGACCGGCTCGCCGCGGCCGAGCCCGGGATCTCGGACATCTATCCGCTCACGTCCCTGCAGCAGGGCATGGTGTTCCATAGCGAATTCTCACCCGAGTCGGGGGCTTACGTGCAGCAAATGAGCTGCGTGCTGCGAGGCGCGCTAGACGTGCGTGTCTTTCGTGCGGCTTGGCAACACGTGTTCAACCATCACGCGATGCTCCGTACGGAGTTCTTGCTTGACGGCGTTGCGACGCCTCTGCAAGTAGTACGCGAAAGAGTCAATGTGCCACTTGCCCTGCAGGACTGGCGAACGCTCTCTAAAGAGGCACAGGGCGCCCAGTGGAACGCGCTATTGCAAGCTGATCAGGCGCAAGGGTTTGCCTATGCCCGACCACCCCTGGCGCGGCTCATGCTCGTGCAAACGCAGGATCGACGTTACCGCTTCCTGTGGAGCCACCATCACGCGCTGCTCGATGGATGGTGCGTTGGCCTCATCTTGGGTGAGGTATTTCAGGCCTATAACGCGATACAGCGCGGTGAAGTCCCCAGACTCACGGCTCCGCGTCCCTACAGAGACTATGTAGCGTACCTATTGCGGCAAGACCAAGATGCCGCCAGGGCGTTTTGGCGCTCGATCTTTGCCGGCTTCGACTCGCCGGCGGCGCTGGGCATTGGGGAGAAGGCGAGCGCTGCCGCCGGAGGCAGCGGCTACGCTGAACGATCCGTCGACCTTAGCCACCCCGTTACCCAGCGCCTGGTTACTTTCGCGAAACAACATGGGCTGACGCTGAACACCGTGCTGCAAGGGGCATGGGCGGTGCTGCTCGGCCGCTACAGCGGGGAGCGGGAGGTCGTTTTTGGCGTGACGGTTTCGGGTCGGCCGGCGGAGTTGCCAGGCGTAGAATCCATGATCGGGCTGTTTATCAACACCTTACCGCTGCGCGTTGAGCTTCCGCCTGGCGAGCGAATCGTGCATTGGCTAGCGCGGCTCATGCGCCAGAACGCCGAGCTACGCCAGTATGAACACACCCCGCTGGTCGATCTGCGACGGCTCGCCGAAGTGCCGGGCAGGCAACCCCTTTTCGAGAGTATCGTGGTATTCGAGAATCAACCGTGGCATCGCGCGCTTCCCTCACACGGCCTTGAGATAGAGCACGCGGCCTTTAGCGAGCGCACCCATTATCCGCTCACGCTGGTGGGTGTGCCGGGCGACGCGATGAGCATTCGCATGGCCTACGACACCTCGCGGTTCGCCGATGAGGTGATCGAACGGCTGTTGGCTCACTTCGAGACCCTGCTTCAGGAGATCGTCCAGCAGCCCGAAGCGCTGCTCTCTGCGCTATCGCTCATGCCTGCCCACGAAATGCGCCGCCTGGCGGCTGGGAACGCTACCGGATGGCCGCCGCCGGAGGGGAATATCGTAAGCTGGTTTGAGGAGAAGGCTCAGGAAGCAGCCGAGACGCTCGCCGTGGAATGCGAAGGCGAACGATTGAGCTACGGGGAACTGAATCGACTGGCGAACCGCGTGGCAACGGGCTTGATTGAGCGCGGTATCGGTGGGGAAAGGCTGGTGGCGGTCGCCGCCGATCCCACCGTGGAGCGGGTGATCGTATTATTGGGGATTTTGAAGTCGGGAGCGGCCTATGTTCCGCTCGAACCGGAACAGCCAAAGCGGCGCTGGCAAGAGATCCTCGAAGAGGCTCGCCCTGACCTGGTGCTGGTTTCACCGGAGCACACCGGCAAGGTGCCGGAGGGCTGGGCTTGTGCGCCACTGGACTCGGGGTTGAGCGCGTTTGCCAGACAGGCGGAGCAAAATCCTGCGGTACCGATCGCCGGCGAGCAACTTGCCTATGTGCTTTACACCTCGGGATCCACGGGCAAGCCTAAGGGCGTTGCGGTGAGGCATGCGGGTTTGAGCAACCGCGTGAGCTGGGGAGTGCAGCGGTTTGGCTGGGGGCCAAGGGATAGGGTGCTGCAGCACACGGTCTTAGGATTTGATGTTGCTGGATGGGAGATCTGGGGCGCGCTGGTCGCAGGGGCGCGACTGGTCATCGCGAACGAAAAGGTGCAGCGCGACCCCGAGCGCTTGGTGGACCGGATGATGGAGCAGGGCGTGACCTGGATGGAAGCCGTTCCATCCCTCCTGCAGGCACTGCTGGAGGTGTCCGGCTTTGATCAGTGCCGGCGCTTGCGCGGTATCGGCTGTGGCGGAGAGGCGCTGAGCGGGGAGTTGCAGCGGCGCGTTCGAGAGCGGCTTCCGTGGGTAGGGCTATACAACCTGTACGGCCCAACAGAAGTGACGATCGATGCGACGCTTTGGACATGCGGTGATGACGGCGAGCCGGTGCCGATCGGCCGTCCCATCAGTAACGCACAGGCGTATCTGCTGGATCGGGATCTCAATGCGGCGCCAGTTGGCGTGGCGGGAGAACTGTATATCGGCGGTGCGGGGTTGGCGCGCGGCTATCTGCGGCGTCCGGAGTTCACCGCGGAGCGTTTTCTTCCCAATCCCTTCGGTCCGCCAGGGACCCGCTTGTACCGGACCGGTGATCGCGGCCGTTACCGGGCCGATGGTGCTATCGAATTCCTAGGCCGCATCGACCATCAGATCAAGCTGAGGGGATACCGGATTGAGCTAGGCGAAGTCGAGGCGCGGTTGTGTATACATCCTGCGGTAAAAGAGGCTTGCGCCGTGCTCAGTGAGGCAGAGCACGAGCGGCGCTTGGTTGCCTATGTGGTGGCAGAAGGCGTGAGCGCCGATGAGCTGCGCCGGTATCTGAGCGAACACCTGCCTGGTTATATGTTGCCTGCGGCGTTTGTATTTCTGCCGACCTTGCCGTTGACCCCTGCCGGTAAGCGGGATCGCAAGGCTTTGCCAGCGCCAGGAGCCGCCATGGCTAATACATACGCCGCTCCGCGCAACCTCAGCGAGCAATCGCTGGCCGAGGTGTGGGCCGACGTGTTGGGACTCGCTCGCGTCGGCATCCACGACAACTTCTTTGATCTCGGCGGTCATTCGCTGACCGCGATGCAGGTCATAGCGCGCATCCGCCATGTCTTTCGCCGGGAGGTCGCGTTACGGGCATTGTTCGATGCACCGACAGTAGCGGCGCTGGCCGCGAAAATGGTGTGCGCTGCGGGAGAGATCCAAGGGAGCCTGCCCGCGATCCGTGCGGTCTCGCGCGGCCGATCATTGCGGCTGTCGTTCGCCCAACAGAGGCTGTGGTTCTTGCACCAGATGGACCCGCGGAGCGCGGCGTACAACGTGCCGCTGGCGTTCAGGTTTCGGGGCCGGCTGGACCTTGCTGCGCTGGAGAGCGCGATAAATGAGGTGGTCGATCGGCACGAGGTTCTGCGCACGGTATTTCTGTTGTGCGGGGACGAGCCCATGCAGAGGATCCAGGCGTCTTGCAGGGTGCCGCTCGCTGTTACGGACTTGCGTCACCTGCCAGAGCAAGCGCGCTGGCCGCAGGCCAAGGACGAGGTACGCAAAGCGGCCGAGTTACCCTTCGACCTAGCGGTCGGGCCGGTACTTCGGGTGCGCCTATGGTGTCTAGGCCAACAGACCGGCGAGGAAGAGCACCTGCTGTTTTGGGTCTGCCACCATGTTTGCTTCGACGGCTGGTCAGCAGACGTCTTAGCGCGCGAGCTGATCGCCTTGTACCACGCCTTTGAAACCGGCCGGCCATCGCCCTTAGCGCTCCCCCCGATCCAGTATGCCGACTATGCCCAGTGGCAACGCCAGTGGCTTTCGGGAGCGCGGCTGGAAAAGGAGCTCGCTTATTGGAAGGCACAGCTTGCCGGGGCCTCGGGTGTGGTCGATCTGCCCACAGACCGTGTCCGGCCCGCGTTACTAGGCTCCCGAGGCGCCAGCTACCGTTTCTTCTTATCCGCAGGACTAACGCTGGCTCTCAGGCGACTGGGCCGGACGCAAGGCGTGACGCCGTTCATGGTGTTGATGGCCGCGTTCAAGACACTGCTCCATTGTTACAGCGGCCAGCGTGATCTGATCGTCGGGACGCCGGTTGCAAACCGGACTGCCTTGGAAACCGAGGGACTGATCGGCTGTTTTGTAAACATGCTGGTTTTGCGTACCCGGGTTAAAGAGGATGATCGCTTCCTGGATCTGCTCGAACAGGTGCGGGACGTTTGTCTCAGCGCTCAGGCCCATCAGCAACTGCCGTTTGAGCGCCTAGTGGAGGCCTTGCGATTAGCGAGGGATATGAGCCGCAACCCGCTTGTCCAAGTGACCTTTCAGTTGCAGCATGCGGCGGTGGCTGCGGTCTCGGAACCCGCGCTGATACCGGTGGAGCTATCTCGCACGAGCGCTCAGTTCGAGCTATCGCTGGATCTGGCGGAAGCCGAAGGCGGCTTGCAAGCCACCTTTGAATACAATGCGGATCTGTTCAATGCCGGCACCATAGAAGCCATGGCCGGCCGATATGCAGCGCTCTTGCAACAAGTCATCGACTACCCTGCGATTGGCTTGTCCGATCTGGCTGAGTTAAGCGTCCCCATCGATGCCAGGGTGAAACATCGGTCGGCGCCGCCGTTCACGCGAACGCCGCGCCCGGATCGCGCGGCGCCACGTAACCTATTCGAGCAACGCATGGTGGAGTTATGGGCGCGGGCGCTAGGGAAGTCACGCCTCAGCATTCACGATGATTTCTTCGAATTAGGGGGCTATTCCCTACTCGCTTTTCGCCTGGTGCAGCGGATCCGCGAGGAGTTCGGGACGGAGCTTTCGCTTGCCGCCTTTTTCCAGGGACCCACCATCGCTGAGCTCGTATCCCGGCTTTTGAGCGGTCCGGATGGCGGCAACGCATCGCTTATTACCTTGCGTGACGGTCCCGCCCATCGCCCCTTGTATTGCATGCACACCGGCACCGGTCATGCGCGTGATTATCGGCCGCTGGTGGCCGGCTTGGGTTGTGATCGCAAGGTCTATGGAGTACCGCTACCGGCGTTTGTCGATCCAGGGTTGGCGAGTCGATCGATGGACGTCTTGGCTGGCGGCTACGCGGCCAGCTTGCGGCGCGAGACACCGAGTAAGCCCTATATTCTAATCGGATGGTCCCTCGGGGGACTGATCGCTCTGGCGGTTGCGGGGGCGCTGGAGCGCATGGGGGAGACACTCGCATTCGTTGGGCTCATCGATACCGATGCGCCGGATCCCGCCGGCGATTGGCGCCAGCGTTTCGCACCTTATCTGCACGAGTCGGCTGAACGGGCGCGCTTGAAGGCGTTAGCGCCCTGTGAGCGCCGCGAGTTGGAGATTGAGTTGCAAGCGCTGCCGGAAGAGGCATGGTCGGCTCATGTCGCCGCGTGGGGCAGGGCACGGGGCTATTGGTTTAATGACATCTCGCCCGAGCTGTTGCGCATGGACGTCGCGCTCTGGCGCCACATCGAGGTGTTGGAGGATAGCTTTACACCACCCTGCCTACGCGCGCCGCTGCACGTATGGTGGGCAAGAGACTCGCTCGACGACCGCGGATGTCCCCCAACCGACTGGAGCGCATGCACGAGTGCAGGCGTGCATGTTCAAGTCGTAGACGGCAATCACGGCGATATCATTCGAAATCCCGATCTTCACTCGGCTCTTCAACATAAGCTCGATCGCATACCAACGGACCGAACGGTGTGAACCGCGCTAACGAGCCATAATCCCCTAGGAGCCTGTCGGACTTAAGGCGGAACTTTTGATGTGCAAACCGATCGGATCGGCAATGGATTCAATTAGCGAGCGTGCATGAGCCACTTCCGTCAATGCGATCGTGACACACCCTACCTGCTGCCGCCGTCGGTCGATGAGTGGCTACCGAAGGACCACTTAGCGCGCTTTGTGGTGGACATTGTCGAGCAGT
>JBOIEG010001141.1:0-3442 GCA_050740915.1 Gammaproteobacteria bacterium
CAACCGTTGATGCCCCAGGCCCAAGGCATGAGCTCGCTGCCATCCGCCGCGAGCCCCGCCATACCGAAAGGAAACGGCATGCCCATGAACAACGCAAGCGGCGCGATCAGCGAGAGCGCGAGCAGCACACGGATCCACTCCAAGGCGGCGCCCGATAGCGCGAAGAGAGAGGACCATCCCAATAGGTAGGCGAGGACTATCGAGCCGATGGCGGCGACCACCCGCCCAAGTGCCTTTTTTCGGTCAGAAGCCGCCACTCGCTGCGTCAGAGCGCTGCCCATCCCGGCGAACACCAGAAATCCCGCCAAAACGACAGACACAGCGTACAAGGGATGGGCCAAATAAAGCGTCAGCTTTTGGATGAACGCGACCTCGGTGAAGATGAAGGCGAGCCCGATCGCGAAAAAGTAGGCCAGCACCCGCCAGGCCTTGCTCTGCCGCCCGGACCCGTGCCCGATCCGAATGCCTAGCGGCAACACAATCAGAAATACGCTGGCTAAAACCGCTTGGATCAAGGTCGCGATCAGCACCACATAGCCCAGGTCCAACAGGGCCAGTCCGCCCACCTGGTGCAAACCAAGTAACTCCAGCAACGTCGACCACTTGAAGAAATGGAAGAAATACGGACGGTCATCGGTAGCAGGCAGGACGTTGAACTTGTAATCGCGCAGGAAGCGCTCACTGTCGGCACCGAGCACGGCGGTCGCAGCCTCGTAAAAAAAAGGACGCGCAAGCCGATTGTAGCGGTTGCTGTCTTCGGCTTTAATGCCAGGAAGATAGGCGGTGTCAAACCAGCGGGCGCGAGAGAAGTCTCGGATCACGCCAAGTTCCTGCGCGGTGAACAGGCCGTTTTTGACCAGCAAGACGCTGGCATTCCAGCCACGGACCCAGGCGATGCGTCGCTCCACTTGCGGGATCCCCAGCGCCCGCAGCGCTCGCACCACGGTGGCGAATAGCTTGAGGTCTTCTCGCGGCGGGATCTGCACCCAGCGGGTAAAGGCGATGATCCCCCCGGGGGCGAGGTGATGCAGATAAGACTGAACCGCTTCCACGGTATTGGCATAGGTTTCATTCAGGGCATAAAGACCCGCGGAAGCGGTTGTGAAGGCATCGAGCGGCGGGACCTGAATGAGATCATAGCGTTCCTCAGAGCGACTGACGAACCCCCGGACATCGGCGATATGCAGCCTAACCTCATCCCGCGCATAGATACCTCCGGCGAAACGCCCGTACTGCTCTCGCACCAGGGCGACTATCTGCGGATTGATCTCCACCGCATCGATGTGCGCTGCGCCGAAATAGATCCCCTGCAACACATCCGCCCCGCCCCCGGCGCCGAGGATCAGCACCCGCGGTTTGCCCAAGAGGTAATAGGCCAAGGCCGACGGCAGTTGATCGAGATAGGCCAACTTCTCCCACGTTCCATCGAAACGGGTGATCGCGCTCATGCCCTCCCCGTCGGTAAACACCCCAAGCTGTTCTGGAGGCTCTGCGAGCGCATTCACGCTCATGCCCGGCGCGTGGCGAAAAGGCACGCGGGGGCTCTCCACCACGGTGAGCAAACCCAAAGGACTGGAGCGCTCGGTGAGCACGCGGGCGCCTATCCCCTGTAGGGTTTGGCTTAGGGACTTGTACGGCAAAGGGGCCAGCCGCCAAGCGCTCGTCGCGTGTATAGCCAGAATCAAAAAGCCACCCACTACCACCACGGCCAAAGCCAGGTGGTTGCGCAGGCCCAGCGCTCTGGCAGCTAGCGCGCTGGCGGCCAGTGCCGCCGCGCTGATCACCGCCAGCGCGGTGAGGGGAAACACAAGGGAGAGCAACGCAATAACACCGATCGCGCCTAAACCCGCGCCCATTAGATCCGCAGCGTAGATCACATTTGCCCGTTGCTTGAACTGCGTGAGCGCAAGGCAGACGCAATTAGCGCTGAACAAAAATGGCAGCAGCAGTGCGCCATAAACCGCCCCCAGGCGCCCCCATTGGCGCGGGTCCCAGACGAGCTCTAAGGGGTTGAATCCGATCCCCTGCGCAAGCAGATAGCAGGCAATGGAAGAAGTCGCGAACAGCACACCATTGAGCACGAACGCGAGTGCGAAATGCCGCCGGACAGCTTCACCGACTAGCGTTAGCAGGGCGCCGCTCGCGCCATAGCCAAGCAGGGCCAGGCTGATGATCATGGAAGCGAAGTGATGCCATTGGGTAATGGAGAACAAGCGCATCAGCAAGATCTCGTAGGCGAGCGTCGCTGCCGAGATCAGGCCAAGCGCTAGCAGAAATCCGATCGATGGGCGAATATCTGAAGCGCGCAAGTCCGGGCTCCGGTTACGCGGCGCAAGACTTAAATAGCAATTCGATAAATCCGACGCGCCCCGTAAATGATCTTCCTCGGATCTCCATTTACTATCCTTCGCGTTTTTACCGGTTGAATAGATCGCGCTGGTCGCACCTCAAGGCCCAGTATAGACTTGGTGTGAGCACTTGGGTTAAGTGAACCACGCGCAAACCATTATTGAGTACCAAAAAGTCGCTGTTCAGCAAGATCGTCGGCGAGCCGCATGCCGGTGGCTTCGAATTGAGCTTCGCTGGCTTTCTCGATGCAGCGCCGGATGTCGTCGCCTTCGCCGCGAACTACCTCGCCGTCGGTTTCAAGAGAGACTACGTCAAGGCCGACGGTGATCTCTCGAACTACACCCCCGACTTTCTCGTGAAGACCACCGACGGCACGGTCTGGATCGTCGAGACCAAGGCCGCGAGGAGATTGACCTGCCGCAACAATGGCCCGGCTCAAGCAATGGTGCGCGGATGCTAGCGCCGCGAGCGGGGTGGAGGGCGGCCAGGCCTACCGCTTCGTGTACGTGGACCAGAAAACGCAACGCACCGGAAAGCTTCGCTCCACTTTTTCGAGTTTTACTCAGAGTTTGTGAAAAAACCTACTGCGCTCGAGATCTCGCGTTCCGGCGGTGCTCGGAATCCTCATGTATTTCAATATACACTGCGGTTCCTGCGCTCCGGCGGAACGCGATCTCCCTTCGCTCGCGACGGTTTTTTCACAAACTCTCAGTATCAAACCCCTTGAGGAACCCTAGCCTGTCGCTGTTCGCATTCTCTTCGCCCTGTTTACGGCCTATCATTGCGTCCCATGACGACCCTCACCGATACCGAGCTTGAAAGTTTGCTAAGTGATCTCGAATCCGATCGTGCTGAGCGGAAGGAATCGTGGGCTGGAGACGCGCCCGAGAAAGGGTGCCAGGCTGTATGCACGTTCGCCAACGATCTTCCGAATTACCATAAACCGGGGATACTCTTCGTCGGTAACAAGGACAACGGCCAACCCACGGGCGTTCAAATTACCGAACAGCTCTTAACCACGTTGGCGGATATCCGCTCCAACGGCAATATCGTGCCGCCCCCCCACGCTCTTTGTAGACAAACGGGTCATTAA
>JBOIEG010001142.1:0-1271 GCA_050740915.1 Gammaproteobacteria bacterium
GAGGGCGGTAACGTCCTCACCTACTCGGAGCCCTATAATCTGTTCAAGATCAAAAAAAGACCGATCAATACAAAAAGTGTAACCTATGTCCCCGGACTTTTTTGTTACCTATCTCCCCGACCGTTCAGATCAAAGGTTTCACCATGCCAGTGAAAGACGAGCAATTCCGCCGGGAAGGAGAACAGCCCCCGCGGGTCGTGGGCTGGCGCCCGGGAAACGGGAAACCAGCCAATTTCCTTTTCCTTGTTGGGGTAAACGGGAGCACCCATCGCGTTCGCGATCAACTGCGCACCGAGGCAAATGCCTACAACCGCCCTTTCTTTCTCAATTGCCGCGCGGATCAACTGCTTTTCAGTGACAAGCCAGGGTAGGTCAGCCTCATCGTTTACGCTCATAGGTCCGCCCATGACGACCAGGAGATCGATGTCATTGACGTTCGGAAGCATAGAATTCTCGAAGAACTTCGTACCCGTGACTTCGGCGCCGGACGATCGTAACCACGGGTCGATGCTGCCCAGACCCTCGAACGGAACGTGCTGTAAGTAGTGTGCGCGCATGTTTTACCTGATGAGGGCTAACGCCCAAGCTTCAGCCGCGCCGCGCTGTTTGCGGCGTCGGCTGGAGCGTCGTGTTAGAAGCTTTCATGACGTTCCGTATGCGCGCCTTAACCGCAGCGACCTCATCGCGCATGCCCACTTCGAGAACCTGGTTCGCTTCCGTCTTGTATTCGGGGAATTGCGTCGCCAGCACTGCCAGGCCGTTATAGGCCCAAGCCCTTACAAACTTATTAGTGTGCGTCAGGTTACCCATAAGTATCCGATAGAGACTTTCTTTTTGATTCTTTGCAATATCGATTGCTAGCAACAACTGCAAGACGTGCAGGCGCGATTCCCACGGAATGTTCTTACGAAGGAGGCCCACGAGTTCAGAGGATTGCCCTTTAGTGAAACGCAAGCCTCGTTCACACCACCACTTAAGGAGTTTCGTTGCCCCAGTCTGAAGCGCAACGCTATTTCCCTTTGTGAGGGATAAGAGCTTGCGGACGGTCGCAGCATCCGGCGTGTACCGCTCGGCAATCTGCCTCAAGACAGCCGTGTCTTTGCCGTCAAATTTTGCCAGCTCTGCTTCGATACGCATTTAGTGACTTCTCCGCGGTAGGGACGCCGGTTACCCGGCGCCCCCCGCACAGACCCGGACGTGCAGTATTCCCGCATCCGGTTCCTCGGTTGCACTCGCTTCCGCGCAGGTGGGAACCGTCACCGGCCCTCCAC
>JBOIEG010001143.1:0-1671 GCA_050740915.1 Gammaproteobacteria bacterium
AAATAAAGCCCTGGATGCTTCGTCTGCCATGAGGGATACCGTTGCTTCAGTTGTGTTCCCGCTATTTTACCAGCTCCCTTCTCATCATTCCCCTGTCCCAGGAGGTTTTTTCACAGCCTCTCAGCCAACGTGCCGTCCTCATCGGGCAGCTCCGGACATTCTCCGTAGCGCAACGGCCCGATCCTTTTGTCCACGCAAGCAAACAACAGCACGTTACCCCCATTTCGCATCGCGTTTGCGAATGGCGCATCATCCGTAGGCATTGGTTCCGGAAAGAGAATGTCGAAGGCGATCACACGGGCACCTTGTTGCTTCAGCTTGTTGACGAGCTGCGCGTGCAGAGACCGGGGCCAGTCGCGTCGATCAAAATCCCGCGCGAGTCTCCGCGAGGAGGTCTCATCGATCCCACAGCGGGCGGGACTGCGCGCGGCCCACGCAGATGGAAAAGCGCCTGCAGCCCGATGCCGGCCTCGAGATCCGTCAAAGCATCAATACCGGCACCAAGAAGGGTGGTCAGTGCCCCGATAGCAATCGCGCGAATCGCCTTACGCATCGATCTCGATCGCGGCCGCGTTTGGTGTTACGCGACGTAGGAGCGGAGACTGTGAATACCCTACAGTTGCGAAAAAATCTGTAACTGATCGCGAAGATCACCGTGTTATTCGTTGGCCGAAAGGCTGTTGCTTGAATGTTTCTGGATGTAAGCACCGCTCGGTTCCCGAAAATGAGCCGAAGTTGCCATTTCATGCGTATTTCACGTCGGAAAGCGCGTTTGTGGATCCCATGTTTTGCAATGCTGGGGAATAGTGACATTGTAAAGTCTGGCGGGGAAGTTTAAATTACCTCTCACATAAGAATTCTTGGGGACGATGAGATCGAGAACCCCCCGGCTGTGGTGGTATCTGCTGCCCTTTTTGTTCTTTCCTACAGCGCCGATTCAAGCGGCCGAGCCATGCGCGGGCGCGACCGCCCGCTTCTTCATGGCCAAAGGCAATATCCAGATCATCCGCAGCGGACAACCCCAGTGGCAGCCGGTTGGCTTACAGGCGCCGTTGTGCGAGGGCGATCGCTTGCGGGTCGGCAAGTCGGGGAGCGCCGCTGTCGTGCTACCGGATAGGTCCCAGATCCGATTGAGCCCCCGTACCGTCGTCTCCCTGGTGGGCATCGATCCGGAGAAACCGGTATGGGTCAACATGATCGAGGGCTTTCTCCACTTTTTCAGCCACAAGCCTCGGAAGCTCACCATCACGACGCCGATCGCCAATGCCGGACCCGAGGGCACCGAGTTTGTCCTCGGCCTCACACCCAAAAAAGCCTCACTCTGGGTGTTCGATGGGCACGTGCGGTTTAGCAATCCGGCGGGATCGGTGCTCGTGGAGAGTGGAGAACAAGCTGAAGCCGAGACCGGCAAGGTGCCGCAGAAACGCATCATCGTGCGGCCACGCGATGCCGTAGAATGGGCACTTTATTATCCGCCGCTCATCGATACCCGCAAAGCGCCGCAGATGGCAGGGTCAGATCACTAAAAAACTATTGACAACAGGCGGTTATCGTGATCGAGTATCGCTTTTTTAGGGGAGATACTCATGGCACAGCGAACCGACGCATCGATTGTTGCGCCCTTTTCGACTCTGGAAGATCCGAGGATTGAGCGGCACAAGAAGCATAACT
>JBOIEG010001144.1:0-5832 GCA_050740915.1 Gammaproteobacteria bacterium
TGCGGATCGCTATTACGGTCTCCGCGATTTCATCATCGCTGATCCAGACGGGTTCGGCGTCCGCTTTGCAAGTATGTTGCAGAGGCGATAAGGCTCCAAGTTTCACCTGATCGGAATGTGTTGCGAAGACGACCTCGAGCTGACAGCGGGCCGGTCTGGACGCCGCCCAACAAGGCGCTGCAGCCGACGCCCGGCGATCGCCGCGGTCGTGTATCAAAAATCTGTGGCGGGCGCGGCTTAGCTTAGTCGTTCGGCGGACAGATAAGATCGGAACAGATAAGATCGGATAGGAGCAGGAAACTGGCGGAAGTGACGAGTAGCGGTGCGACCCTACGGGGCATCGAGCGGCTTGCTGTCTTCAACCGTCTTCGGGCTGCTTTCGGTCTGCGCTGGGAACTACCCTCGCTTCTGAGCTCTGTCGTAATGCCTACAGGGTCACAATGCTTGGAGATCGGTACGGGCTTGGGTTGGGGCACCGTGGGTCTCCTGCGGAAGGAAACGTCCCTAGCAGTTGTTACCACGGATTACGAAGGCCCAATCCTCCAGAGGGCGCGCGCCTTCGTCCAAGAAAAGCAGCCGCGCTCACGCGTGGACTATGCGCAGGTCGACGCGAAGGCGCTGCCCTTCTTAAAGGAGCGTTTCGATTTCGTCCTCAGCCTCTATGTGCTGCACCATACGGAGGGATATCGGCCAGCCCTCGCGGAAATAGCCCGAGTACTCAGGCCGGGGGGCTATTTATTGGTCATAGATTTGATGCGGCCCAGTTTCCTGCCGCAGCTTCCAGCCAGTATCGCGCCCGAAGGGGTCCTAACGAGGTCGGAATGGCACGAGTTGTTCCGATCATGCGCCTTTAGCATCGCACGGTGGCAGACTCGGTGCTTCCTTGGGCCGCTTCCGCGATGCAGCGTCGTGGCTTGCAGATTGGCAGGACCGACGTCCGTGACGTGAGTGTCGTGCCGCCGAATCGGGTAGCCGGGGGTGTTTAGCCCCCAGCCCCCACAACACCCCGCATGCGGGTCCGCAAGGGGCGTTTCCTTCGAGGTTGAAAGCAGCAAGATGAATCTTTCCGCTTCAAAGCTGGTTACGACAACCTACCGCCAACACGGACTTCCAGTGGTCACCGGCAACGCCCATGCTGAGATAAGCGCGACTCCTCTTTGTCGAAGGTTCAGGCCTTAAACGCTGGCAGTTTTCGGGATACCAAAGACTTGCGCTTTGGAATGGGGATGAGTTGGGTGCGGATCGGCTCCTCCGAACGGCGCGACCGGCTGTGGTTGCTCAACGCCTTCGCCGTGGTGCTGCTGAGCTTGCTCGGTGCCGCAGGCGAGGCTTTGGGCTACGATCGGCACTTGAAGGCCAATACCGTCAAGTACCGGACGCACTCGCTGTTTCGGCAAGGCTGTATGCATTACGAGCTCATCCCCACGATGCCCGAGGAGCGCCTCTGCCCCCTCATGCAACGCTTCGCCGCAATGCTCCTCGAACATCGCACCTTCTCAGAGGTGTTCGGTTATGTGTAAATATGAGGGGATGGCTAAGCCCTGAATTACCAACAGAACTCGCGTTTTTAGACGCGCTTCACTAAACGGTAAACCGAGAGCCCCGAGCCTAGCTGGGGGTTGTAAAGTTTCCGCCCGTCGCAAGCAGCTGCGCGCTTGCGACCGACAGCCCAGCCTTTCCCAAACCATCCCATCGCTAGCCTCATTCAACCGCCACTCCTGCCGCTCTTTAGGTTTCGCCCTATAGAGCTTTGGGAACCACGAAACTGGCACGGCGATCACCCGCTGGTCGTACAGATCAACACGGAGGGTGATAGCGCTGCACCGAGGCGCGCTTGATGCGAAGGTCTGGACCTGGAGGCGGTGCGGTTTTATTAGAACCTTTACGACCTCGACTTCGTTTTGCCTGAGAGTGGCTGAAGGGCTCTTCAAGCCCTTGCAGGGCCCGCCGGCGCGCCGTGACCGCGAGCTCAAAGGCTTTCTTCTCCCCATATTTCGCGACCGAGAACTTCACCCTCCGGGTCTTTCCTGGAAGCGTGGGCCAGAAGGCGACCCAATGCCCGCTCCCGTACTTACAGACTCCCGGCACGCCTGAGGTGTTATTGCGCCGCAGGATGCTCGCGTACTCGGCGCGCGTGAGCCCAACGTGCTCCTTGATCAAACGCTCCCGGTACTTCCGGGCAGCCCTGTAAGCTCGGCTTTTACCCCCATGTACGCCATCGGAGAAATGCTTGGTGAAGATTTGCTTGCGGCGCTGCGCGAACACGATCCAGCCGTGCGTGCCGTTGCGATCGCTATCCGTGCGGTAGATGCCTGTCGAATTGTCGTGCGTCATAGTTTGATAACTGTGCAAATATTCGTATCGTGAAGATCCTGAATGTGCCTTGGCTTCCATGCGCGGCCGCTTCGCCCCATTTCTCTCCCAAGCTTTTCGACGTCGAGGCCCGTTTCAGCCTGACCTCGCCAAACAACGTCGCGGAAGGGAATCAAGCCTAAAGCACCATTGATGCCAGAGAGTTGCTCCTACCAGGATACATCGAGACCAGCAACGAATGACAGCCTGCGGCCAAAACCAGACATCGCGGTCTCAATCGACCTTTCAATAAGTAAGTGACAGCACCAATCTATCTTCAGTCGTCCCCGCGAAGGGGCGGGCCCAGCGTTTCGGAGGAACTCCCTAAGGTCCCGCCCGCGCGGAAACGGCGAATATCGTTGCCATCCATACCCTGAAAGCTCAGTGGATGAGTTTCCTTCGGGCTGCTAGAATTTCCTGCCGTGAACGCTGGACATGCCGGCGGCATGGAACAGATACCAAGGCCGCTCAGGGCCGCCGTGCCCCATGAGTGGAAAATAGGGAGGCGCCTGTGGCCAAGAAGATTGTGCTGTTTTCGGACGGCACCGGTAATAGTTCCGCCAAGGCGGAGAAAACGAATGTCTGGCGCCTCTTTCAGGCGCTCGACCAAAACGGCGCAGAGCAACTCGCCTACTACGACGACGGAGTGGGGACGTCGTCGAACAAATATCTTGCAATTCTCGGCGGTGCGTTCGGCTGGGGCTTGAAGCGCAACGTCATCGATCTCTACAAATTCGTCTGCCGAACTTACGAGTCGGGCGCCGAGATCAGCGGTTTCGGCTTCAGCCGTGGTGCGTTCACGATTCGTGTGCTGGTCGGGCTCATCGTCAGCGAAGGCCTCGTCACGTTCAAATCCGAGGAGGAGCTCAATCGGAATGCCCGTGCCGCATATCGGCACTATCGAAGCAAGGGCTTCCCATCCTGGAGCCCAATCGTGTTCGTCATGCGCAGGCTGCGCGACTTGGTCATATGGACGCGCGATCGGGTTCGAGGGTTTGACACGTACAAAGAGCTCGCCAAGGCCACCGACCGGGCCGGTCGTACCAACATTCCCATTCATTTCCTTGGCCTGTGGGACACCGTCTCGGCCTATGGCATGCCAATTGACGAACTGAAGCACGGTATCGACTGGGTGTTGTGGCCGATGATGTTTGGTGACACCAAACTCTCGCCCCTTGTCACACGGGCGTGTCACGCGCTCTCCCTCGATGACGAACGCGCCACCTTTCATCCCGTGCTCTGGGATGAGATCAAGGAAGCCAAGATGGTGGCAAAGCAAGAAGTACCGGCCGGTCGTATCACCCAAGTGTGGTTCGCCGGCGTGCATTCCAATGTGGGCGGCGGATATCCCGAAGATCAGGTGTCGCTGGTTTCGCTCGACTGGATGATGAGTCAGGCAACCGCCAACTGCCTTATGCTCATTCAAAGCGCCATCGACGATGTCGCCCATGCGAAATCGGCCTATGCGCGGCTCTACGATTCTCGTGCCGGATTCGCGGCCTATTACCGTTATTCGCCGCGCCAGATTCCAGTCTGGACGGATACCAAGAACCTAAGAATCCGTCCGATCATTCATGGCAGCGTCGTGATGCGAATGGCCGACGGCTCCGATTCTTATGCGCCGATATCTTTGCGCCGGGAGTTTTGGGTGCTTGCGCCGGACGGCGAACTCTTGCCGATGGAGGGAGGCCCAGGCGCATTAAGCCTGGACTCGACCAAACTGTTGTCCGCAGCCGCGCCTCTCCAGACTCTGAGCGCCGCGCAAATTGCTGCCAAAAAGACAGCGTTGCAAAACGCAATTGCCGCACTCGATCGCCCGGACACCGATGCGGTCGGGCTCGTATGGGACACCGTGTGGTGGCAGCGAGTCGTCTATTTTCTCACCCTGGGCCTCACCGCACTCCTGGCTGCCTTCCCCCTCGTCGGCGGCAAGCTCACCGACGCCATGCTTGGATTGGTGAGAGCGCTCCCGGTGATCGGTCCAGATAGTGCCAAGTGGTTGAGGCAACTCACCGACGGTCTGGTAAGCAGCGTCGCGAGCGGCTTCATGCCAAGCTATACCAGTGTGTGGGCAGAGGCATTCAGGAAGCATTCGTCCGAGTGTGCCCTGATTCTTGGTGCGCTTCTATTGACCCTTTATCTTGGCCAAGTATTGAAGACGCGAATACATGATCGTGCACGGTTCGCCTGGCACAAAGGTCTCAAACAGAACTACATAGACTGGCTGCTCCGATCCGAGCGCCGCGGGCGCAACGTAACGGCCTTTGCGGTTTGCGGCGCATCGGCGCTCCTGGCGGCATCCTACATCTTGGGCTGGAATTCGCTGACGAGGATCGAGATTGGGGTGCTCACGTTCGTACTTACGCTTTTGTTTTGGTGGCGCGCAATAAGGGTATCGAAGCTCAAGACCAAGTTAGCAACGCAGCCGAACCCAACGAAGTTGCCGAGGACATTCGCGCTCTCGCTCGCGCGCAAGATTCGCACGAATTTGACCCTCGCGGCCATTTCCCATTTAGCGGTCGACATATTGATTCCCATACTGTTTGCATTGGTGCTCGTCGCCGCGGGCGGGCTGATCGTGAATCGCGCGCTCTTCGATGCCTTTGGTTCGACCGGATACTTTTGCAAGAATAGCGTCGCCACGGACCCCACCAAGAGCGACGAGGTCGGCTTCAGCACCGACAACATGTGTTGGGCATCTGGCTATTTGCTCGACGAGGGCGTTCGCTATCGCATTACGCTGGAGACTCCAGGCAATTGGTTCGATCGCGCAGTTCGGGCCGATGTGGATGGCGTTCCCGCGTACAGCTCAACCCAGTATACCGGGACGTTGATGAAGCGCTGGTGGGGTGAGAACTGGTTCAAGCCGATCGCGAGGATAGGTAAGGTCGGCAACGATGAATACGTGTTGGAGCCAATCGCACCATTCAAGCACCATACCTACCTAAACGCCACCAAGATATCCGGCGACCGTTTCCAGAAGATCAGCCCTTCCGATGCCGAGCAGCTCATGAAGTCCGATCCCACGCCCGACGATCGAAAGCTGCTCGTTGCGGAGATTACCGCGAGAACCAGGGGCGAACTGTTTCTCTACGTGAATGATGCCGTGTTGATGTGGCCCGGAAGGACAGACCAGTTCTATCCCAACAATTCGGGCACCGGAAAACTCACGGTCGAGCGCATCATGCCGGACGGCCAAAGGGTGCAGGTGAATCGTTTTGAGACTAATCGTCGTTAGTCGTGGCGCAATACGTTGAAGGACGCCTTTGTGAGCTGTCGGGGATATGGGTTACGGATTTCGTCTGAACATTCCCCGAACGTCTCCTTAGGGGCGCACTCAGTGAAGTACGCGATCGTTAAGGGTTGTTAGATGCCTGCCCGGAGAGCGAGCGCCTGATGCCTGGCAAAGCACTCACTGGGGCAGGCGTCTAACAAGCCTCGATGTAGGAAACCGCGGGAGTGTGTCTGTGATCCCGGACT
>JBOIEG010001145.1:0-8830 GCA_050740915.1 Gammaproteobacteria bacterium
ATGTCGATCACCATGCCCCCGATGATCGATCCCTTCACCACTTTTCAGACTCATCCCTCGCTGGAAACACGCAGCCAAGTTCAGACTCATACCATTTTGGAAAAGACTAGTCACTAGACCCTGATTCGGTTCTACGCTAGCATTGACGCTACCTAAGACCATAACACAAGAAAGAGGAACCACTATGGCGCACGGTCTACTGCCACTACCGATTTGGGGCTATGTTCTGGTGACGCTAGTGCTCACCCACATCAGCATCGCCGCGGTCACTATCTATTTGCACCGCCACCAGGCGCATCGCGCCTTAGATCTCCATCCGGTTACGGCGCATTTTTTTCGCTTCTGGCTTTGGTTAACGACAGCAACGGTAACTAAGCAATGGGTTGCCGTTCACCGCAAACATCATGCGCTGGTCGAGACATCTGAAGACCCGCATAGCCCGCAGATACACGGCGTTAAGAAAGTGCTATCACAGGGTTGGGAATTGTACCGTGATGAGGCGCGCCGACAGGAGACCCTGGACGACTACGGTCATGGGACTCCCGATGATTGGTTAGAACGCAATGTTTATCAACGCGTTAGTATAGGTGGCGTGGCGTTGATGTTGGTCATCGAGATGGCGCTGTTCGGCCCCATAGGGATCACCATGTGGGCGGTACAGATGATGTGGATCCCACTATTAGCCGCCGGGGTGATCAATGGCGCTGGACATTACTGGGGTTATCGCAACTACGAATGCACTGACGCCTCCACCAACATCCTTCCCTGGGGGATTTTGATCGGTGGTGAAGAGCTGCACAACAACCATCATGCTTTCGCAAGCTCGGCCAAGCTGTCCTCCAAATGGTGGGAGCTCGATATCGGGTGGTGTTATATCCGTTTATTAGCCCTGTGTAAGCTCGCCAAAATCAAAAAGGTAGCGCCCAAACCGGTAGTAAACGAGGAGAAGCTAAAGGTCGACATGGATACGGTGCGGGCCGTGATCACTAACCGATTTCACGTTATGGCCGACTACGCCAAAGAGGTGGTTGGGCGTGTCTACGAAGAAGAGCTGCGTAAGGCGGACGCTAGTGCACGCAATCTGATTAAACCGCTGCGAACCTTGTTAACGCGGGAAGACTCCTTAATCAGCGAAGAGGTCAAAGAGTGCTTAAGGCACCTTCTCCCGCTGACACCGACCTTAGAGATCGTATACGAATACAAGCTGCAGCTACAACGCCTGTGGCAGGAGCAGACGGCGACTCAAGAGGCGCTGCTCAGCGCGCTGCAGGATTGGTGTCGCCAAGCGGAGCAAACCGGGATCAGGGCCTTGGAGGATTTCGCGCATTCGCTTCGAGGCTATACGCTGCAACCCATGTAAGGGGCTGCTAAAAGGGCAGACTTGTGGGCACTTCGAAAAATTCCATCCGTGGAATTTTTCGAATCGCGAAGCAAAAAACGCGATTTTTGCTTCGCTCCATGGTTCAAACAGTTCCCTGTTTGAACCATGTGCGGCATATCCCTATACCGCCGGGCACTTCGAATTAATCGAAGTGCCCTTGTGTCTCAAGGCGGGCTTGCGTCTAGCACTATGAGCTTGCCCTATTTTAGTTTTGCTTCTTTGTAGGCGACGTGCTTACGCACCACCGGATCAAATTTTTTGATCTCGAGCTTGTCCGGCGTGTTACGCTTGTTTTTCGTCGTGGTATAGAAATGACCGGTGCCCGCACTTGACACTAGTTTGATCTTTTCTCGCATCGTGGCCTCCTTAGATCTTTTCGCCGCGGCCCCGCATGTCAGCCAACACGCGATCGATCCCAAGCTTGTCGATCAAGCGCAAGCCTTTATTGCTCACCCTTAAACGCACCCACCGCTGCTCGCTCTCGACCCAGAACCTGTGGTACTGCAGGTTGGGCAGAAACCGGCGCCGCGTTTTATTGTGTGCGTGCGAAACATTGTTACCTGACATAGGGCGTTTGCCCGTTACTTGGCATACACGAGACATCGCCATGCCTCCTCGTTTGCTAAATCGTTAAATCTAACCTATTTGCACCTCGATCAGCAAATTGCCGAACGTAACCTCGACACCCTTACCCGAACTGCACCCCCGAAATAGCAGAGACCTTTCTACCGCCCATAGTAATTTACCCGATATATTGGCAAGATCCTGCACGCAAGCTTATCCCTTTGGAGCAACCGTTCTGCTAGACCTTCGGCATTCTGTTGGAGAAAACCATTGACCATAGCTCTGTGTCGCAAAGCTCCTGTTAGCTCCGCCATGAGCCTGACCGCAGTTCGCGAGCTGATTGCCGATGATATGGAGGCCGTGAACCGCCTTATCCACACGCGCCTCCGATCAGAGGTCGCGCTGATCAGTCAGTTAGGTCATTACATCGTGAACAGCGGGGGCAAACGGCTGCGGCCCTTGCTCACCCTGCTGAGCGCCCGTGCCCACGACTACCAGGGACGAAAGCATGTGGAGATGGCCGCAGTGATCGAGTTTATCCATACGGCTACCTTGCTACACGACGATGTGGTGGACGGATCCAAAATGCGCCGCGGTCGAGAGACCGCGAATGAGGTGTGGGGCAACGAAGCCACGGTCTTGGTGGGCGATTTTCTCTATTCTAGGTCTTTTCAGATGATGGTGGACGTCAGCAATATGCGCATCATGGAGATCATGTCCGACACCACGAATACCATCGCCGAAGGTGAGGTCATGCAACTCATCAACCGAAACGACCCAAGCGCCAGCGAGGCGCGATATCTAGACATCATACAGTGCAAGACGGCGAAGCTGTTCGAGGCCGCCGCACGGATCGGACCCATTCTCGGCGGGCAGTCACGTGAGCAGGAGGACGCCATGGGGATTTATGGGCGACATCTGGGGATCGCCTACCAGTTGCTCGACGACGTGCTGGACTATAGCGCTAAGACCGAAGAATTGGGAAAAAACATCGGCGATGACCTGGCCGAGGGAAAGCCGACGCTGCCGCTGCTGTACGCCATGTGGAACGGCACCTCGGCGCAATCCGAGCTGATCCGCAGAGCCATAGAGCAGGGCGGAAAAGAGCAGATAGCCGAGGTGATGGCGGCGATTGAATCCACCGGGGCCATTGCGTACACTTCCCAGTTTGCTAGGCAACAGGTCGCGGTCGCCCTCAGCGCCCTGACGCATCTTGAGTCCTCGCCGTACAAGGAATCGCTGATTTCGCTCGCTGAATTTTCCGTGCAGCGCGATTATTAGGCGTTTGCTGTTGCGGGTATTTCGTGGGCAGCCGCCTGGCCTGGCCGCAACGATCAGCATCGGGGGTCTCGGGACGCCTCTGTTCAGAGAGGTTCCCGGTTAAGGCCACTTCGATAAATTGCGTCACGTCCCTGTGAGGGCGGGCACTCCGACACAATCGAAGTGCCCTTAACAACGTGTGAATGACTCGGGGTGTAGCTCAGTTTGGTAGAGCGCTACCTTCGGGAGGTAGAAGTCGCTGGTTCGAATCCAGTCACCCCGACCAGTCGAAGCGAGCACCCGTGCTCCAAACTATCCCCCGGTTAAAACAAGGTATTGTAAATAACGCGTTTTCTCTTTAGCATTTCAGTCGAGCTGCGGCCATCACACAGAAAAAGCAAGCAGCGGATGCTCAAGGGAGGAAAAAGGGGATCCCCTAACTTTGTTACAAAGTACAAAAGGCACGCTCACACAGCGAGGCCGTCGCTCGGTAGCGCCCGACCAAAGGCAAGCCCATGAAACTCGGGTTGCACCGAGCCGAGAGGACTTTGCCTATCAAGAACATGTCCTTCAGGGCGTATCGCGCACCTTCGCCCTTACCATTCCACAATTGCCGAAAAGGCTGGCGAGTGTAGTCAGCAACGCCTACCTGTTGTGCCGCATAGCGGACACTATTGAAGATGAGGCCACGCTTAGCCGTGAGCAGAAAGAGGCTTTTTCCGATCAGTTCATCCGAGTCGTGGAAGGCGAAAGCTCGACCGAAGGGTTTGCAACGTCGCTATTCTCCGTGCTTTCGGAACGCACGCTGGCGGCAGAACGCGATCTTATCAAACACGCCCCCCAGGTATTGCGCATCACACACAGTTACAATCCTGGGCAACGCCGCGCACTCGCCCGTTGCATACGGATCATGGCCCGCGGAATGGCAAAATATCAGAAGAAGGGCACGCGAGCGGGGCTCGAGGATCTCGCCGCTCTGAACGAGTACTGTTATTGCGTCGCGGGCGTGGTTGGCGAAATACTGACCGAGCTGTTCTGTGATTATTCGGAGGAGATCAAGGATCAGCGCGAGGAGATGATGCGGCTCGCCGTTTCCTTTGGGCAGGGGCTTCAGATGACAAATATCTTGAAAGACGTGTGGGAGGACCACGCACGGGGGGCATGTTGGCTCCCGCGCGATGTCTTCCACAGACGGCAACTGGACTTAGGGCAGTTGCCACAGGAACGCAACAATCCGGAGTTTGCGTTGGGTATCGCTGATCTCATCGGCATCGCACGGGGGCATTTGGCAAACGCGTTGAGTTACACGTTAAAAATACCCAAGCGTGAAAAGGAGATCCGAAAATTTTGCCTCTGGGCATTAGGCATGGCCGTGCTGACACTGCGCAAGATCCACCGGCACAAGCGCTACCGCTCAGGCCAAGAAGTCAAGATCACGCGAGCGAGCGTCAAGGCGACGATAATTCTAAGTAATTTATTAGTTAGTTTTGATAGTTTATTGAAATTACTGTTTAATATTATGGTTAGAGATTTTCCGGCTGAGGCCATCGACTAGGAAATGGCGAAGCTTAGTGTTTGCTCAGATCTGCGATCGGAAGGTGACTCGCCAGGGGAGAAGGGTTGAATGTCGACGCAAGCGCGATTTATGGATAGAGAGCAGACCTCGTTCCAAGAGCTGCCGATCTCACAGACGGAAGATACGTTGGAAACCGCCATACACAGGGCCAAAGAAGCCCTGCTGGCGCAGCAACAAAGCGATGGCCACTGGGTGTACGAACTGGAAGCCGACTGCACCATACCGTCCGAGTACATCTTGATGATGCATCACATGGATGAGATCGACGAAGCGCTGCAGACCAAAATCCGAAACTACGTGCGGGCGCGTCAAACCAAGCAAGGGGGGTGGTCACTTTACCCGGGCGGGGAAATGGATATCAGCTGTTCGGTTAAGGCTTATTATGCCCTCAAACTGGCGGGTGATTTCGCCGATATGCCGCACATGGCAAGAGCGAGGCATGCGATCCTCGCTGAGGGCGGCGCCGCCAAGAGCAACGTCATTACCCGTATAACACTGGCGTTTTTCCAGCAGGTTCCCTGGCGTGCTACCCCATTTATGCCGGTTGAAGCGATACTGCTTCCGCGATGGTTTCCTTTTCATCTCAGCAAGGTGTCCTATTGGTCGCGCACGGTGATGGTGCCGCTGTTGATCCTATGCAGCCTGAAACCCAGGGCGGTGAACCCAAGGGGCGTGGATGTTCGGGAGTTGTTCCGGACACCGCCAGAGCGGGAAAAGAACTACTTCGAGCGGCCAAAAAGCGCTCTGGGGCGGCTGCTCTTAGGGTTCGATCACCTTGCTAGGCATCTGGAGTCACTTATCCCGCGAACGGTGCGCGAAGCGGCCATCCGTAGGGCGACGCACTGGTTTACCGAGCGCCTTAATGGCGAAGACGGCCTTGGGGGGATTTTCCCCGCGATGGTCAACGGCCATGAAGCCTTGCCTTTGCTGGGCTTTCCCGATGATCATCCCTACCGCCTGCAAACAAAAGCGGCGCTGAAGAAGATGCTGGTGATCCGCGAAGGCTGGGCTTACTGTCAACCGTGCCTCTCGCCGATGTGGGATACGGGGCTCGCGTGTCTTAGCTTGCTGGAGGCGAACCGGGGCGTTCCATGCCCGCCTGTGCTGCGGGGGCTGAACTGGCTTAAAGAGCGCCAGCTCAGCGACCAACCGGGAGACTGGCGCGAATACAGCCCCGGTCTTAAGGGCGGAGGTTGGCCGTTCGAATATGCGAACGATTACTATCCCGATCTGGACGATACCTCTCTCATCGGCTGGGCAATGCAGGTGGCCGACCCCGCCCGCTACCGCGATTCGATGGCCGCAGCGGCCGAATGGATCAACGGGATGCAATCGAAAAACGGAGGTTTTGCGTCCTTTGATCGCGATAACAGCTATGACTACCTCAACCACATTCCCTTCGCCGACCACGGGGCGCTATTGGATCCTGCCACGGACGATGTCACTGCCCGCTGCATTGCGCTGTTATCGCTGGCCGACAGGACGCGCTACCGGCCCGCAATCGAGGCGGCGATCGGATACTTAAAAAATACCCAGCAGGCCGACGGGTCCTGGTACGGACGCTGGGGCACCAATTACGTTTACGGCACTTGGTCGGTGCTGAGCGCCTTCGAGATCGCGCGTGAAGATCCGCATCAGGGCTATATCCGGCGGGCGGTCGAATGGCTCAAACAGCGCCAGCATGTCGACGGGGGCTGGGGCGAGAGCAATGACAGCTACTATCCTGGCAGGCAAGATCAAGCTCACCCCAGCACCACCTACAGCACCGCTTGGGCGATGCTCGCATTGATGGCCTCTGGTGAAGTGGATCCCCAAGCGCTCGAGCGCGGTGCGAAGTTTCTGCTGGTGCGCCAGCAAAGCGAGGGCCTGTGGCATGACGACAGCTTCACGGCACCGGGATTCCCGCGCGTTTTCTACCTTAAATACCACGGTTACACGAAATACTTTCCGCTTTGGGCTTTGGCCCAGTATCGCAACCGCAGAAGGTGAGTGACTTTCTTGGGGTCGTCGCGGCCCTAAACGCGGAGGCGCAATGTTTGTATAGACCAACGCCGGAGGCGGGGATTTTGTTGGGTATTTCCGGTATGGGGCCGGACCTTGCCCGCCAAGCGGCCGTACGGCTCGTAGAAGAGGGTGTTAAAGCACTCGCCAGTTGGGGCATCGCCGCGGGCTTAGCCGAGGGTCTGCGAGCCGGCAGCCTGGTGCTTCCGCATTGTGTTGTAACGAGGCGTGCACAGATCATGGTGGATGAGCATTGGCATCAACGCTTGTTTTCGTGCCTGGTCGAAAGCCTCCCCGTACACAGCGGCGCTATCGCCCACACGCCAATCGCCCTCAGCAGCCGTGCGCAGAAAGCGTCGCTACACGCGGAAACCGAGGCCATGGCAGCGGACATGGAAAGCATGGCCGTGGCGCAGGTTGCGCGCAAAGCGGGTTTGCCATTTGTAGCCATCCGCGCGATCGCAGATCCTTTCGACCTGACGCTTCCTCACTGCGCCCTCAACGCCGTTGACGATGCCGGCCAAAGCAAGCTCACGAAGCTGTTGCCGGGGCTTGCTCGCTCGCCTTCGGACTTAGTGCCCTTGATCGCGCTTGGGATCGCGTTCCACCGGGCTTTAACCACTCTGAGGTACGTGTCCAAATACGCAGGACCCCTGCTCATGGTGAGCGTTAGTCGCTGCTTTGACGCAGCTTTTCCCGCCGCCCGCAAGAGTGGCGAGCGCTTTCCGGAGCGTCCCTAAGCTCGGACGCTTTTGACAGTCGCCGCATTGAACCCTAAGGCATGAGGATCTTGATCACAGGCGCCACCGGCTTCGTCGGCGCGGCCGTGCTGCGTAAACTGATCGAACATGGGCACGAAGCGCGGGTGCTGGTCCGCGCCGAAAGCAGCCGCGTCAATCTGGAGGGCCTGCCCGTGGAAGTGATGGTAGGGGATCTCAGAGACCGACAGTCGTTAGAACACGCCGTGCGCACGTGCGAGGCGCTCTATCACGTGGCGGCGGATTATCGCTTGTGGGCACAGGATCCGGAGGAACTATACCAAGCCAATGTCACCGGCACGCGAAACATCGTGCTCGCGGCGGCGCAGGCGGGGGTGCGGCGGATCGTCTACACCAGCAGTGTCGCGACTTTAGGGTTGAATCCCGACGGCGCCCCGGCCGACGAGCAAACCCCGGTCTCACTGGAGCAGATGATCGGCCACTACAAACGCTCCAAGTTTCTTGCGGAGCAAGAGATCACACGCTTAGTGAGCGAGCAGGAGATACCCGTGGTGATTGTGAACCCCTCCACGCCAATCGGCCCACGAGATGTCAAACCCACCCCCACAGGGCGCATGGTTCTGGACGCGGCGACCGGGCGCATGCCTGCCTACGTGGATACAGGGCTCAACGTGGTCCACGTCGATGATGTGGCGGCAGGGCATTTACTGGCTTTCGAGCGTGGGAACATCGGAGAACGCTATATCTTAGGGGGTCACAATATGACCTTGCGCCAGATCCTGGAATGCGTCGCCCGCATCACCGGCGGTAAATCACCGCGGATCCGTTTGCCGCAAGGCTTAATCCTGCCTTTCGCCTATGTCAGCGAAGCTTGGGCGAAGGTGACCAACGCGCGCACGCCGCCCCGGCTCACGGTTGCTGGGGTGCGCATGTCGAAGAAAAAGATGTTTTTCACCAGCGGCAAAGCGGAGCGAGAGCTGGCTTATCGCTTCAGGCCAGCCGAGGAGGCGATCGAAGAAGCAATCGCTTGGTTTCGCGCCAATGGCTACGCCTGATTTTCGTGTACGGTTCCGCGTCTGAGAGCTTGGTAACGATCGTGTCCTTCCGGTAAGCCTGCATGAATTCCGCTGAGGTTCTTGATATCGTCAGTTGCCGCTTTAGGAGTGCAGGAAGGACAGCTGATGGTAGCCGCAAAGATACGGACGGGTACACCCGCACATGCCGATCCCCTCGAGCAGGTTCATCGGCGCTTCGAGGGCTGGCGCAGGACTCGCGAGCGTCTCTCGCCCATCCCTGAGGCGCTGTGGGCTTCGGCGGTGGGATTGGCCA
>JBOIEG010001146.1:0-1751 GCA_050740915.1 Gammaproteobacteria bacterium
GACCAAGCTATCGCGTTTCTCGGCGCTAACGCTCAGCGCGCGCACCCCGCACGCGACACCCAAACCGGACGCCTGCAACTGGGCTTAGAACCCGTTTTCGGTGGGCCTTAAGTACCTAACCTATGAAGGGGCGCTAATCAATATTCCGTAGGAAAATCGATCATGCCCAGACGCAACCTCAACGATCTTCTGTCCTTCGTCACGGTGGCGCGGGAAGGCAGCCTTACTCGCGCCGCCGCACTGCTGGGTGTAACCCAATCGGCGCTCAGCCAGGCAATAAGCGGTCTGGAGACACGCCTGCAGATTCGGCTGCTCACGCGCACCACGCGTAGTGTCTCGCCCACGCCAGCGGGCGAACGCCTTCTGAAGGCGATTGGCCATCGCTTCGATGAGATCGAAGCGGAACTGGATGAGTCGACGGAACTGCGCGATAAGCCGGGCGGTACTGTGCGCATCACCTGCGGCGATCACGTCCTGCGGACCACGCTCCTGCCGAAGATCACGCCATTGCTGCACAAGTATCCCGACATCCATGTGGAGTTCGACGTCAACTATGGATTCAGGGACATTGTGGCGGATCGTTTTGATGCGGGCGTTCGCCTGCGCGACACCATTGACAAGGACATGATCGCGGTGCCGATCAGCCCCAAGGTGCGGATGGCCGCCGTTGCCTCACCTTCTTACTTCGCCACGAAACCCGCACCGAAAGCACCTCGCGATCTGATGGCTCACCGCTGCATCAATCTCCGCTTTCCGACGCGCGGGGGATTGTCTGTCTGGGAGTTCGAACGCCGAGGCCGACAGTTGAATGTCCGCGTCGAGGGCCAGATCGTTTTCAACACCACGCCCCCTATCGTTACTGCGTCACTTGAAGGGTTGGGCGTGGCATTTCTCCCAGAAGAAGAATTTGCACCCCATATTCAGGAAGGCCGACTCGTGCGCGTGCTGGACGACTGGTGCCCTCCATTTTCTGGCTATTACCTGTATTACCCCAGCCGTAGGCAGCCATCACCCGCCTTCTCGCTGGTCGTCGATGCGTTACGAATCAGTGGCCGTTGAAGGAGTGGCACAGCTTCATCAACGATCCGGCCCTTGCTGATGCGATCGTTGATCGGCTAATGCATTCGAGCGTCAAGATCGCGCTCAACGGCGAGTCTATGCGTCGTCTGAAGTCCAAGCCCTTTGCCATGGATGAGCTCGAGCAGCGTATTCGCGCGATACTCGAACCATAGCGTGAGAAAAGGCTGGTCCGCGGATTGAAATCTCTTTGCCGATCTTATCGGCATGAGAACTTCCAGATTCAAGGGTAGAGCGCGAGCCCGCAACCAGCAGGTAGGTGTCGGAGCATGCTGGAGCGCGGTGCAGGCAAGTCCAGAGGGCTTCCGCGCGCTGATGCGAGTCTACTTGGACCACTGCGTTGCAAACTGTTGCAATACGATGCAACGCATAGGCGTCTGTTGAAAGCAAGTGCCAGTTTACGGGATTTTTAGGGCGAACCCCGCTTAATCCTGCGCGAGCCCGCGCAACCCCGCGCGTTGAGAAAAATAATTTCTTCTCTCGCGGGTTAAACAAAACTCGCAATGGAGCTATGCTTCGCCTGCCGCGATTGCACATTCAATCGACAAACTAGTGTAGTGTCCCTTAAATAACTTTACAGACTTTCCAGTGATTGCTATGGTCTCGCTCATGCCGAACACCAGTGTGGCGATCAAGTTGCAGCCGGCTGAACGCACGCCGCTGGAGACATGGGG
>JBOIEG010001147.1:0-1521 GCA_050740915.1 Gammaproteobacteria bacterium
GACCAAGCTATCGCGTTTCTCGGCGCTAACGCTCAGCGCGCGCACCCCGCACGCGACACCCAAACCGGACGCCTGCAACTGGGCTTAGAACCCGTTTTCGGTGGGCCTTAAGTACCTAACCTATGAAAAAGTCTTAGAAAACTGAGATCTGACGGCGGCTAGCCTTAAGCGATGTCAAGAGGGGGTCCCGAACTGGGTTTTAGATCTGACGCCAAGAAAAGGCGTCATTTAGGAGGTCGACTTTAAGTTAGGGGTCACTGTGTTCGCCAAAGAGACATGGGTCTTCCTCAACACCTTCGCGGACTGGGTTGCTGCAATCGGGTCGATCTCCGCTGTAGTCGTCGCGCTCTATCTCGCAAGGCGCGACGACCAAGCCCGCCTCGACATCGGCGCCGGCCTCCGAATGTTGGTGCTTGGCGCGGGATTGACGGATGAGCCTGAGGAGGTTGTCACCATCAGGATTACAAACATCGGGCGACGCGACGTCCAAGTGATCGGCCTTGGGTGGCGCATCGGGATCTTTAAGCGTCGTTACCTGGAGCAAGCTACAAGCTTCAACCCGCTGGACACCCCGCTACCGGTTCGTCTCCGCGACGGCGATGAGGTCTTCTACCGAATCCCTTTGACCCCGACCTCTCTATGGATCGACAAGTTCGTCTCAACCTGCGTAGGTGAGCTTCCAGTTCGCCGAGTTCGCCGTTTGAATACGCTTCGGGTACGGGTCTACACCTCGGTTGGGCGAGTGTTCGAGAAACACGTCGAGCCGGGACTTCAACAAAGGTTGCTTCAGCATGCGACGCGGCAAAGCGCCGCCTAACCAGCGCATGCACCGCATGCGCGACGTTAGGGCTATCGAGAGGAGAGTGTCGTGAATCTGCGGTACGGACTACAGTCGTCAAAGGATCTCTTTGGAAAACTTGAGGCCGACGCAGTCCTGATCGAGAACGAAGTCACGTCGTACAAGCTCTTCGACTTTGTCGTGACCGCGTACCATTTCTATGAGTGGATCGAGAAGGATCGGTCGGTTCCAGCCTCAGCCAAGTCTGACATCGCCAATGTGCGACAAGACCAAAACATCGCCATCTGCCGAGATCTCGCAAACGCGACCAAACACTTTGAACTACGGAAGAGCTATTCCAACCCGGTGGCGAGTACAGCCGACTCCGCCCAAGGCTTTGGCGTAGGACGGTACGACCACGGTGGCTACGACGTCGGCGAAGAAGAAATCGTGGTCACGCTCCTCTCCGGTCAGCAAGTCGACGCACTTCAGTTGACTCGAGACGTGCTGTCCCTATGGCGAGGCTTCTTTCAGAAGCATGGCATCTAGCCTAACCAGCGCATGCACGGGACCCGTGCCAGCGGGCTTTGCCCGCCAGCACGGGCCGGTGATGCGCGGCGTTATCGCGCTGGGAAAAGCTCGGCGCATCTTGCAGGGTGAGAGTCCCTGTCGGGTAAGGGCTAGCCACCCACCCGTATCGAGTGTTGCGTCTGTGGAGGAGTCGAGGGAGCGACGAACGAAAC
>JBOIEG010001148.1:0-1510 GCA_050740915.1 Gammaproteobacteria bacterium
ATCCTCATGTATTTCAATATACACTGCGGTTCCTGCGCTCCGGCGGAACGCGATCTTCCTTCGCTCGCGACGGTTTTTTCACAAACTCTCAGTCGGACTTAGGAGGAAACTACTGCGGTGGTGGGAAATCGGTCCATTTTTCCGATCATTCCCTTCGGCTCAGACGCTCAGGGCAGGTTTGTTAAATGGAACTCGCTATTCGCCTCAAATGATCGAAAAACTGTCCTCGATTTGCCACGCGCCTCGCTACCATCCCCTAAGTCCGACTGAGAGTTTGTGAAAAAACCGTCGCGAGCGAAGGAAGATCGCGTTCCGCCGGAGCGCAGGAACCGCAGTGTATATTGAAATACATGAGGATTCCGAGCACCGCCGGAACGCGAGATCCCGAGCGCAGTAGGTTTTTTCACAAACTCTGACTCCTAACCAAGATAGGGCAATTCGGCTATTCGATGCAACGCCTTGCTCTATCCACGGGCTCTCTTGCGACAGCCTGTTTCAAAATGCAGGATCAAGCGCCGGCTAACCGATGTGATTTCCGCGATGGGCCAATCATTGTTTGAGTTATTTCAACAGATAACGCATGGCGTCTACGTCGTGGGCGTCTCCTACCGTGGCGAGGACAATGCGTTCACCGCGGCGTGGCTCACGCAGCTTTCGTTTGACCCGCTGTTATTGGCGCTCAGCATCAACCCCTGCCACCGCTCCTATACCTTGCTCACGGGTGGCGCCGTGTTTTCCGTCAACGTGCTCGGAGCGGGCCAAATCAACTTGGCAAGACACTTTGGTCAGGCAGCAGGAGCCAATAAATTAGCCGGCGTGCCCTGGTGCCGAAAAACCACCGGCGCCCCGGTGCTGTGCGATGCCCTCGCCTACTTCGATTGCCGGCTGCGGCATCGGGTGTCAGTCGGAGACCACGAGCTGGTCATAGGTCAAGTCGTGGACGGGCAGATCCTCAGGCCGGGTGCAAGCCCCTTAGTCTACCGCGAGGCGGCTCACCTCGATGGCAGCGAGGATCTATTTCCTAAACACTTTTCGAGGGTGGGGTAACCTTGCCATCCGCCGCGAGCTTTACGGCGATTGCCAAGCCGGGCTATAGCGCCTTGCGTTTTCCAGTAGGTTATCCACAACCCCATCGAAAATTCCGTTGGCACCGTCGGATGAGCCTGCAGGTCCTCCTCGAAGCGCACGTTGGTTCCAGTGCTGCGCGCCAATACCTACCCTCGCTTCAAAGAGAATACCGATCTAGACTCAATGGTGTACACTACGCGCGCACGCGTTTCTGCTGCTCCATGATAACCCTGGAGCCTGTCGGACTTAGGAGGAATCTACTGCGGCGTAGGGCATCGGTCCATTTTTTCGATCATTTTCGTTAAATAGAACTCGCTCATAGGTTAGGTACTTAAGGCCCACCGAAAACGAGTTCTAAGCCCAGTTGCAGGCGTCCGGTTTGGGTGTCGCGTGCGGGGTGTGCGCGCTGAGCGTTAGCGCCGAGAAACGCGATAGCTTGGTC
>JBOIEG010001149.1:0-12049 GCA_050740915.1 Gammaproteobacteria bacterium
AGTCCGGGATCACAGACACACTCCCGCGGTTTCCTACATCGAGGCTTGTTAGACGCCTGCCCCAGTGAGTGCTTTGCCAGGCATCAGGCGCTCGCTCTCCGGGCAGGCATCTAACAACCCTTAACGCGCAGGCTGTCATTCGTTGTTGGTCTCGATGTATCCTGGTAGGAGCAACTCTCTGGCATTAATGGTGCTACAGTCGGTTTTAGACGTTCCATTGGGGCTCGATTCCCTCCGGGGCTACCGGCGCGTTGTTGTTTGTGGGGTCGGGCTGAAACCGGGCTCGACGCCGAAAAGCTCGGGGAAGCCTCAGGACGGGAGAGAATCGGGCGAAGCGGCCGCACATGGAAGACAAGGCACATCTAGGATCTTCACGATGCGGATATTGGGACAGTTATCAACTATGACGCACGACAATTCGACAGGGATCTACCGCACGGATAGCGATCGCAATGGCACACACGGCTGGATCGTGTTCGCGCAGCGCCGCAAGCAAATCTTCACTAAGCATTTCTCCGATGGCGTGCATGGGGGCAAGAGCCAAGCCTACGGGGCTGCCCGGAAGTACCGGGAGCGTTTGATCGAGGAGCACGTCGGGGCTAACGCGTGCCGAGTACGCGAGCATATTGCGGCGGAATAACACCTCGGGCGTGCCGGGCGTCTGCAAATACGGGAGCGAACACTGGATCGCCTTTTGGCCGACGGTTCCGGGAAAAACGCAGAGGGTGAAGTTCTCAGTCGCGAAATACGGGGAGAAAAACGCCTTTGAGCTCGCGGTCGCAGCGCGCCGGCGCGCCCTAGAAGGGCTTCAAGAGCCGTTCAGCCGCTCTGCGGCGAAACAAAGTCCAGGCCGCAAGGGTTCTAACAAAACCGCACCGCCTCCAGGCCCAGACCTGCACATCAAGCGCGCGTCGGTGCAGCGCTACCACCTCCGTGTTGCTCTGTACGATGAGCGGGTGATCGCCGTGCCGGTCTCCTGGTTCCCGAAGCTCTACAGGGCGAAACCCAAAGACCGGCAGGAGTGGCGGTTGAATGAGGCTAGCGATGGGATCGTTTGGGAAGGGCTGGGCCTTTCAGTTGCATGCACGCAACTGCTTGCGGCGGCCGGAAGCTTTACAACCACCAGCTAGGCTCGGGGCTCTCGGTTTACCGTTTAGTGAAGCGCGTCCAAAAGCGCGAGCTCTCTCGGTAATTCAGGGAGCTTGCACCAATACGCTACATCATCCAATGGACCTTCCTGCGGTTCACGCCATCCTTCATCGTAAGCGGCAAGGAGATAGGTGCCATCCTCGCAGCACACCAGGACGATGTCGCCGTTTCTTGGCAACTGCTCTTGGGCGGGGATCCAGGAACCGAAGCTCTGCATACCAAGATAATCGGCAGAAGAGGTGGAAATTAAAGCCTAACGCAAGACAATGTGACCAGGGATGGCTTGAACAAGGGGCGCGGCAGCATTGGCGCAGGCTTCCGGATCTCGCTTAAAGCCGTACCGCATCCATATCACGGGATAAAAGATCGAGCATCTGAGTGGCATGCTTGTCCCCCTTGCCAGCCGCTTTGTACAGCCATTTCTGGGCTTTTTGCTGGTTCTTAGGAACGCCGGCGCCGGTGGCATACATCATCCCGAGGATGGATTGGGCGCTGACGTGGCCGGCCTCGGCAGCTCGTGACAGCCAGATCTCTGCTTTGCGGCCGTCTCGCTCCATCCCTTTTCCATACAGGTACATCACGCCGAGGATGGCCATGCCGTCCAGGTGGTTGGCTTCGGCCGCCTGCTTGATAAACGGTGCCGCCTCCGCGTACCGCTTATTGGCATAAGCATCGATTCCGCGGCTATAAACGCGATCGATCTCGCTGGCGCAAGCGGCGAGGATCAGACAAGACAATGCACCGATCAGTCGTTTTATGGGCACGGTACGCTCTTTGTTAATCAACGTCCGAATTTTGTGTTACCTGTAATTTCATCCCCCGGCAATTGCTGCGTCAAATCCTGTCGAGGTCCGAGGCCCCGCGCGTAGATTGCATCCACGCCCTCGCCACAGCCGGGTTCGCAATACCCAACCCAAGGAATCCACCGAAGAAAAGAGATGATCGCATGGGAACGCAGCCCTCAGCGCTGCAACGGCACGGCAAGGAAGGCAACCGGGTCGACCGGCGGATTGGCATCGGCCTGCACGGTACCGGTGTTGAGATTGCCGTCATCCAGCTTGCGGTCGAGGTCCTGCGCCATCTCAAGCGGCACGTTGGAGAACTCCACAATGTGCTGGATGGTGGGCGTGGGCGGATAACCTGCCACCCCCGCGAAGTTGGAGGCGGCCGTGGCCACCACGCGCATGCCAAGGATGCCCTGATTGGTAGCTCGGGTAATGCGCATGAAGGGCGCCGCCGGCAGCATTTCCACACTCTTGATATAGCCCGCAAAAAACAAGTGCGGTAGAACACAATTGATTTCGGTGGCGGTGTTGATCAGTCCGTCCCCACTGGTCGCGGCCGGTGGGATGTCGCAAGGGCCTGGGGGCGGTGCCCAGGGCGGTGTGAAATTGAGATCGGTGTTGGCGTTAAGCAGATCGCCGGGCAAATAGTGGTAGCGGTTCTTGAACTCGCGCGTGGCATTGGCGAGGTCGCGTGTGATTTGGTCGAGATCCGACACCCGTGCCTGATCGATCAGCGCTTCACCGCGCAACACCGCCACGAGGATGATGGCCGCAATGACCAGCACGATGGCCGTTTCGAGCAGCGTGAAGCCGCGGCATAGAGATATGGAGGACCACCTCGGGTCAGTCATCACAAAATTCTGGGGTAGTGCAACCCGGCTTAGAAACATGTTGTGGTCCCTGAAGGACTGTAAATGGTGGCTAATTGAGCGTTGGTCACCGGTGGCGGCCCGATATCATCGGTGCCCAGGACCGGGCCACAGGCGCCGCTATCGTTCGCTCTATTGGGGCCGTTTGACCAAACACAAAAAGCGTTCCCGGGAGGGCCGGCGAGATTTATTGGTCCTCCACTAGCCTGGACGTAGTTGATGGGCTGTGTCCAGGGGTCCACCGTAACGGTCGGCGGAAGTCCCAGTACCGCAGGAACCCCGGTGGGTAGTGGATTAGGGACGGGTGGCGCACAATTAGCAGGCGGACTATTAGCAGGGATCCAGCCAACAACGGTGTCTTTAATCGTTCTCATTTGTTCAAAAACCTGGCCTGATGGGGACTGCAACGCACCGTCTTTGATCGCGGGCGTCAACAAGTCCCTTGGCGTTAGCGCGAGGACTAGGTCGTCAAACGCTCCGCTTCCCCCGGGAGGAGCTACGTCGGTGAAATCGCGTTGAAAAAACACCGCGTCACCGTCTGCGTTTTGCGCTTCATCGGTTCCCGCGACAGGCGAAGCGTTTGACGTGCCTTTGGTGGTGTACGCCCCTAGACCATTGCGGCCGTGCGATACGATGATGGCGGCAATACCCAACGCTGATCCTGCCCCTGGGGGCGGGTTTAACGCAAACACACCCCCGGCCGCATTCCTGCCGTTCAGTGTGATCCCTCCCCCGTTCCCAGAAAAAAACCCGTTCGCTGGACCAAATGTGGTGGACAATGCCCACTCATTCGGCACACCACGCGACACCTCATAGGTAAAAAAATTGTCCGATCCGTCCAAGGCGTCGTCCCGCGACAAGCCCAGCTCGGCGTAGGGGATCACGCCAAAGCCAGAAATGGCTGCACCGGGGGGATCGACGCAGATAGTAGTCGGATCACCCGGAGTCACACGATCCTCCACCCCATCCGGCGGTGTGCCTGGGGCGGTCAAAGCCGTGGTATCTGGGCACGGCAAGCGCCTGAAATTCGCGACATAGGTAACCAAGGCATCCTTGATTTTTTCCTGTTTTTCCTTCGTTTCACTGAAGGCTCGATTGGTCTGCTGCACGTCGAGCGCCGATACGCCCAGACCCATAAAGATACTGATCAGGAGTATCACAATGGCGAGCTCTAACAGCGTAAACCCCAGCGCTTGCTTTCTGAGCATGATTTGTTGCCAATCCCCGCAGGAACGCCTTGGTTTTGGGTGCACGGGCACGTTGTGTCTGGGTGGACCCTTCCGCTCGCCTGGTCATAGAAGATTTCAACTTATATTTACATAATAGCTCAAGGCCTTACGATTTGGTGTCCAATTTGGAGCCTGGATTTGGGCCCGTGAACGTCTCCCGGACCACAGCGCGTAGCAGCTCTCCACGATTCTTGCAACATAAAACCCTCCAAAACGGATTTAGGATTTTCTCTTGTTCGAACCGGTCCAGCGGCGTAAACGTTTCGCGCGAGGTTGAATTGCGGGGAGTTACTCGAAAATGCCGAAACAGCTCGCTCTTACGTGCCTCGGGATCCTCATCACGTGCACGGCCCTAGGCGCCGGACTTGACCCATTACGGGTTGGCCGTTATTCGGCGATCGTCCCCGGCCCTTCGCCAGAGCAAGCCGATCCTTTTGCGCTTCCGGTCAAAACAGAATTCTCCTTCTCCGTCCAGACCGTCGGCCGCGCGCTTGAGCACGTGTTGGCACCGAGCGGCTACCGGCTCGCGAAAATCTCCGCTTCCTGTCCCTCGCTGCCCGCCCTCCTAGCCTGGCCATTACCAGCAGTGCACCGGCGGCTGGGTCCCATGCGCCTCGACGAGGCGCTCAAGACCTTGGCTGGACCTGCCCATTACCTGGTCATCGATCCGGTGCACCGGCTGGTCTCTTTCGAGCTGCGCGAGGGATATCAGGCGCTAATCGGAGTCGGCACACCGCAGATACCGGCGCCGGCTACCGCCGATCGGATCGAATCCAACTCCGCGGAATCACGGGCGCTTGACGCGCTGCTTGCACCGGCGGAGCTGACCGCTCCCGCCGGCGGATTCGGAGTCAGCGTCATCTCCACTTCCAACGGCACTCACGGTCCAGCACGCATTGGCCCAATCAAAGAGGGCACCAAGCTCTGGGCGATTGCGGCCGACCTCAGTGAGATGTTCCATGCTTCGACCGAGCAAGTCATGGTGGGCCTCTTTGAGGAAAATCCCGAAAGCTTCTGTTATCACAATCTCAATTGCCTCAAGGTCGGCACCTACCTCGATCGGCCCCCGGCAACCGACGTGTCCAAATCCACCCCTTCGAAGGCCCGCCGTATCCTACAAAGTCATCTTAGAGCGTGGCGCCAGCGCGGCCGTTCTGATGCGGTTGCGGACGCCACGCGAAGGAGGTGGTGACTCCGTGAGGTGTGACCGATTGATCCTATTCGCGGCGTTGACCGCCTCGGGTTGCACCACCTCACCGGTGCAAGAGGACCCCGATCCGGTTCCCGCGGCAGCACCGAACTCACCGCCCTGTCACGACCCAGATCATTTAGTCCGTGATTTGACCGTGCCTTGGAGCCTGCGCACCTATGTCATCGCCCCTTGCTCGGGCACGGGGTCAACCCCCGTGAGCGCCGGACCTGTGGCCCCTGCCTCGGTCGAGCGCTCGGCAAGCGAGAAGCCCGCACCGTGATCGGCTTTTTCAACTCTTTGGTTTCCACCACCCTAGTCAGCTGGCTTACCACGGTTCCCTTCGTAGTGCACGCTGAGCCGTCCGGGGCGAGCGAGGCGGAGCAGACGCCGATCGCACACTCGAGCTCGAGTGCGACCACCGCCGAGCAGTCGAGCCGCTGGGGACTCACCCTCAAGGACTGGAGCCGTTACCAGCGCCTGATGCAAGGCCCGCGCGGGATCTGGAGCCCGAACCTCGACCCCGTAACCGCGCTCGGGGTACATGCCGAGAGTGATCCCGAGCGCCGGCGCTACGCCGAGATCTTGGTCCAGATCGAGCGCGAGCGCTGGGAACGCGAGCTTGCCTTCGAGAAGGTCGTGCAACAAGTCAAGCGCGAGCTCTACCCCAACGAGCCGCTCTTAGACCCCGAGCGGGTGAAGGCGCTCATCGAAGCCCGCACCCGCGAGCCGCCTTATCGAGCGGGTGACCGCTTGTTGCTCTTCGTCAATCTCGAGTGCCATGCCTGCGACCGGCTGGCCCAGCACTTGGCCTCCGAGGTGCAGAGCCTGCCGGGACTGCAACTCGACGTGTTCGCGGTCGGGCGCGTGCGCGATGAGGACATCCAGGGGTGGGCGACCAAGCTCAAGCTCCCCGAGCCCTTGGTGAGTCAGGGCCGTCTGAGCCTGAATCACGACAACAATACGCTGAACACCTTGACGCGCGACCAGAGCCTCAGCGTGCCCGTGCTGATCCGCGCACGGGGTGAAGCCTACGAGATGCTGCCCGCCGATCCGGTCGTGCTTGCGCGATGGAGCACCGAGGGATGATCCTGCTTCGCGTTATTGGCGGCCTCCTCAGTGACTCGCTGTGCTCTTTGTGCTCTCCCGTTGTGTCCTCCTTGCCGGTTCGTCCACAGCTTCAACGCAATCCGGAATCGAGGCGGCATTCTTACACCCACGCTTGCATTACGCTCACGATCCTCCTCCTGGGGGTTGACGCGCAGGCCGCATCCGCCGGCGATATTCCCCTGAGCTACCGGGAGGTGGCTCGGGAGTACGGGCTACCTCCCGCACTCCTTTATGCCACCGCCTTGACCGCGAGCGGTCGGTCCATGAGCGACCGAGGGGTTCGGCCCTGGCCTTGGACGCTCAACATCGGGGCGCGCCGCCACTACTATCTCACGCAGGCTAGCGCCCATCGGGCGCTTCAAGCCCAGATCGCACGCGGCGTCGATGCCCGCATCGGATTGATGGGCCTATCCTGGGACCGCTACCGGGCCGAGGCTCCAGACCCGTGGGCCGCGCTCGATCCCCACACCAATTTGCGGCTCGCCGCGGCACGGCTCGCGCCGCACCTCGCCCATCGAGGTTATTTCAAGCGCGCGCGGAGACCGGTCAGTGGAGAGCTCGATCAGCTCATCGCCGAGCTCGCCCCGCGCCATGCGCTCGATGCCAAGCTGGTGCGGGAAGTCGTGGCCCAGGAATCGGCTTATGACGCTCGCGCCCAGAGTCCCAAAGGGGCGCAAGGGCTGATGCAGCTCATGCCCGCGACCGCCGCGCGTTTTGGCGTCGAAGACCCGTGGAACCCAAAGTCAAACCTCGTCGGTGGCATGCGTTTTCTCGCCTGGCTTCTCACGTATTACCGGGGCGATCTCGCGCGCGTGCTCGCCGCCTACAACGCCGGTGAAGCAACTGTTGACCGATATGGAGGCATTCCACCCTATGCCGAGACCCGCGCCTATGTGGCGCAGATCCTCGGCCGTTATGGGCGCAGTACCCACCCCTACCGGATCGCACTCGCGGAGGCGTCTTCATGAGGAGGGTTCCCCTCGTTCTGGCCTTAGCTTTAAGCGCAAGCCTTCCCGGCGCCGCGCTCGAGGTGATCCGCGATGCGGGCGGGGAGCCGATTGGTCCTTATCTGGCGCGCTTGGCGCCTCGGGACGTCCGTGCGATTCGACCCGTCGGCGTTCCTATCGCTAGATCTGATCGCACCTACAGCCTAAAACAGCACTTGCCCATTCGTTCGCCGAGTCTCACTCCCGGACCCGTTGAGGCACGCCAACTGTCGACCCGGTTCCTACAGCCTCTGTTTCTCGTGGGCGCCGATCCACGTTCCCTCGCCTGGCTTGAAGCCAACCGCGAGCGCCTGAAGCAGCTGCGCGCGATCGGGATGCTGGTGCAGGCGGAAAACGAGGCTGAGCTCAAGGCCGCGATGGCGGTGGCTCGAGGCCTGCCGCTCATCCCCGCCTCAGGTGAGGCGTTTGCCACGGCCCTCGGGGTCCGCCACTACCCGGTGCTAGTCACCCGTGAAGGCTTCGAGCCGTGACGAGCCGATATCCGATTGAGGCGCTGTTGCGGCCGCCGGTCGAATTTGTTTCGGTGGTGGTCGCCAGTACGGCCGCCTGGCTCGCCTGGAGCGCCCCTGCCCTTTGGATGACCACAGCGCCGGTCGCCCGCGGCGCGGCGCTTGCGCTTTTGTGTCTCGCAGCGGCCCGCTGCCGCCAAGGCCTGCGCGTGGTGCGCTTCCAGCGCAATCTGCGCCGCTTGCCGGACTATCGGTTGCAGCCTTCCCAGATCCCGGTGAGCGCCACCCGACTCTTCTTAGGAACCGGCTTCCGCTGGACCCAGCTCCATACTCAGAGGCTCGCCGATACCCGCCAGCCCGAGGCGCGGCGGTATGTCGCGCCCGGCCGCTGGTATCGCTGGGCCCGACGCCTGGAAACAGGCTGCGAGCACCACCGCCTGCTCTACCCTTTGGCCAAGGTGATCGGGAAACGCGCCTGGTGGAATCCCCTCGCACCGCTACCCCCCGTCGGCGGCGATCCGGCGCTGCACGGGGTAGAGCCCGAGGAATGCGCCGTGTACATGCCGCTCGGCGACCGAGTAGGGCACACCCTGGTGCTCGGCACGACACGGGTCGGCAAAACCCGCTTGGGGGAAGTCATGATCACTCAAGACATCCACCGGGGGGAGGTCGTGATCGTCTTCGATCCCAAGGGGGATCCCGAGCTCGTGAAGCGCGTCTTCACGGAAGCGAAGCGTGCGGGGCGGGAGCGAGATTTCACCTTCTTCCACCTCGGCTTCCCGGAGGTGAGCGCCCGCTACAACGCGGTGGGGGAGTTCGCGCGCATCACCGAGGTCGCGACCCGCATCGCGAACCAGCTTCCCTCCGAAGGGAACAGCGCCGCCTTCCGGGAGTTCGCCTGGCGGTTTGTGAACATCATCGCCCGTGCCTTGGTGGCCTTGGGACGGCGGCCCGATTACCACCAGATCCGCCAGCACATCACCGACATCGAGCCGCTATTCGTCGAGTACGCACGCGACTACCTGCGCCATCACGGCCCCAACGACTGGGCGAATGCGGTCGCGGCGCTTCGGCTCGATGAGCGGCAGATGGCTGCATCCTTTCGCGGGCGCGGTGCGGAGGCGATTCGGCTCTATCACTATGTTGTTGAAGCAAGCATCCATGAGCCGGTCTTGGATGGGCTGGTCTCGGCGATCAAGTACGATCGCACCTACTTCGACAAGATCGTGGCAAGTGTGGGGCCGCTGATGGAGAAGCTCACCTCGGGCAAGGTCGCCGAGCTGATTTCCCCCGATTATTTTGACCTCGAAGATCCGAGAGCCCTCTTCGACTGGCTGCAAGTGATCCGCAAGCGCGGCATCGTCTACGTGGGGCTGGATGCGTTGTCGGATAGCACCGTGGCCGCGGCGGTCGGCAACTCGATGTTTGCGGATCTCACGAGTGTGGCGGGACGCCTCTACAAACACGGTACTAGCCAAGGATTGCCCGCATTCCCGAAGGCTGATAAACCGCTGCGGATCGCGGTCCATGCCGATGAGTTCAACGAGATCATTGGGGAGGAGTTCGTGCCCTTGCTGAATAAAGCCGGAGGCGCCGGCTTTCAGGTCACCTGCTACACCCAGACCTGGTCCGATATCGAGGCAAAGCTCGAGAGCCGCGCCAAAGCCAATCAGGTGGCCGGCAACCTCAACACCCTCATCGTGCTGCGGGTGCTCGATGAAACCACCGCCACCCTGCTGACCGAGAAGCTGCCCGAGGTCGAGGTGCGGGCGGTGAAGACCCGTTCGGGGGCGACCGATTCGAGCCTGCCCGAGACCGCGGTCGATTTCGTCTCCACCAGCGTGGACGATGTGGCCACCCAGCGGGTGCCGCTCTTGAGCCCCGCCGATCTGATCAGTCTGCCCAAGGGTCAATGCTTCGCGCTCCTCGAAGGCGGCCAGCTCTATAAGCTCCGGTTGCCGCTCATCGAGGACCCGAGCGACTCCACGATGCCCCCGACCTTGCAAGCGGCGCTCGATGCAATGGCGCGGCGCTCTACGAGCGCGGCGGGGTGGTGGAGGGACTGACCGATGGCCCGCCAAGCCCAAGCGCCCACCCCCCAACGCGCCGCCGAGCCCGGTGTGATCGCGGGGGCGTTCCTTGCTGCCGTCAAGGTGCTCGGCTGGCTGGTCCTGGGGCTGGTCTTCTCGATCCTGGTGGAGTGGCTAGGGCTGACGTTTTGGTGGCCCGAGGAAGGCACGCGCCACAGCCGCCGGATGCTGGAGGCCGAGCTCGGGTATGTGCAGGAAACGGTGCCACAGAGTCTCCTGACCCGCGATCCCGCAGGCTTCGCGCGCCGCATCGCGGACGGCTTCTATTACTATGGGTTTGAGGTCACCGGGATCGCGACGGGGGTCCAGCGCTTGAATGCGCCTACTCACCCCGCGGACACCACCCTGCTCTCCCTCTCCCGCGCGATCTACGCGTCCGTATCGACCTACCTCATCGCCGCCATCACCATCACCCAGGTCTATGCCTTGCGGCTCGCGGTGCTGCTCTTGGCGACGCCGGTGTTCGTGCTCGCGGGCCTCGTGGGCGTGACCGACGGGCTCATCGAGCGCGACCGCCGCCGCTTCGGGGGTGCGCGGGAGACGGGATTCGTCTACCACCACGCCAAGAGGCTGGTGGCGCCCAGTGTGGGCGCGGCCTGGGTGCTCTATCTCGCCTGGCCTGCGAGCATCCACCCCAATCGCATTATTCTGCCCGCCGCCGGGCTCTTTGGGCTCGCTCTCGCGGTGTCCGCCGCCACCTTCAAGAAACACATCTAGGAGAAGCCATGCGCTTACGAATCATCTGTACATTCTTTCTCCTCTCGGCTGGCGCCGTACAAGCCGATCAGGGGAGCGAGCGCGAGCAGCTCGCCCGGCTCGCCCATGAGATCGAGGCCCTGCAGCCGCTCATCGCTGCGGCCCAAGCCCAGGCCGACTACCCCGCGCGGATCCGCTTCCAGTACCCCTGGCTGAGACAAGATCTCGACAAGGTGCGCCTGGGGATCTTGGAGCACCTGAATGCCCCCCAAGGTGAGCCGCGGCAGATCCCCCCGCTCGCCGGGGACTACCGGAGGTAGCCCATGCCCGAGTTTGCTTTGGGCGCCGGCTTCGAGGCCTCTACTCTGCTCAACCTCATCGCGAGCCTCACCGCGGCCATCGCCATCGTCTGGGCCGCCTGGGTGGGGTTTGGGCAGTTCGAGTCCTGGGCCGGGCGAGGGAGTAGCTTCCTCGATGCGAGCCTCTATATGGGGCGCGGGCTGGTGCTTCTGCTTCTTTTGCTTTTCTTTATTCGTTAAACCGAAAGGGGATCTCGACATGAACCTCACCTTTTTGAAACCACAGGCCTCATCCGTGGGCCTCAAGCGGGCGACCGTGGCCCAAGACCTCTGGCGGGTCACGGTGATGGCTGTCGTCATCTTTGGCCTCTTCTGGGTCGCGACCGGGGCCTGGGCCGAGCTCCCACCCGCGCCGGCGGCCCCGGGCGGGGCCTCGGGCTCGGACTTCATCGATTTCTTTCAAGGCTACGCCGGGCAGGCGGTGGCCACGATCATTCTCATCGTGGGCGCCATCATCTTCGTGGTGGTCGCCTGGCTCGCCATCGAGGCCTTGATGGACGCCGTCTCGGGCAAGGGTTCCTGGGCGAGCGTGATCGTGCTGGGGCTGGTAGGAGCGGGTGTGTTGGTCTTCGATCTCTTTCTCCTCAACACCGCCAACACCGTCTTCACGGGGATCATCTAAACCGTGGCCACAACGCTGCTCGCCGAGCGGCTCGCGACCTCCCCTCCGGTCTCGCGGGGGTGCTCCGTGATCGAGATCTTGGCCATCTTGGGTGGCGCCGTGGGGCTCTTCTTGCCTTTGGGCGGGGTGATCGGCTGGTGGCAGGGGGCCTTCCAGCTCGGGCTTGCGGGCGGCGTGATCGCCATTGTGCTGACCCTGGCCATCGTGCCCTCGTGCCTTCAGCGCATGAAGCGCGATCGGCCGCATGGCTACTACCAGCACTGGTTTGCGGTGCGCTTCCACGATTGGGGGATCCTGCACACCCCCTATATCCGCACCAGCGGCTCTTGGGACCTCGGGCGGCGCGTGTGATGGCGGCGGTCACCACGAGGCTCAAGCCGCTCTGGATGCGGCTAACCGCCGATCGCCCCCTGGCGATCGGGGAGGGGCGCTACCGCGCACTCATCGATAACGTGCAGGCGCAAAACCGCAGGCTCTGGCGACTCGTCGTCTTTC
>JBOIEG010001150.1:0-3128 GCA_050740915.1 Gammaproteobacteria bacterium
GCGAAGGAAGGTCGCGTTCCGCCGGAGCGCAGGAACCGCAGTGTATATTGAAATACATGAGGATTCCGAGCACCGCCGGAACGCGAGATCCCGAGCGCAGTAGGTTTTTTCACAAACTCTGAGTGGATTGAGGGCACGGACACGTCGGATACCGTGCGGGGATTCGGGGGTGGGGATCGGATGTACGGACGTGAAGGGAACGACTTTCTTTACAACGGCCTTGACTTGGAGACCAATTATCTGGAGGGCGGCCTAGGGCGCGATGTGCTTGTCGGTGGATATGGAGCGGATCATTTAGTGGGCGGTCCGGGTGAGCTCGATACGGACGATGCGTTGCAAGGAGGTCGTGGTGACGACTACTTAGAGGGTGGCCACGGCGATGATGTATTGGCCGGTGGGGAAGGTCGCGACCTCCTCATAGGCGGTGCGGGACACGACCACCTGCGGGGGCGGCAACGATGGTGCCCCATGTTTGGGGTTGGTCGGTCAGTGGCTGGCCGGATGGGCTGGCGGTGAACTTCAATGGGTTTGAGGGCGACATCTGGGGCGTGGACACCCAAGGGGATATCGCCTTCGGGGGGCAAGGCATGGACCTCATTGTGGGAGGCCACGGTGACGACATCTTCTATGGCGATGAAGATAACGACTCGATCCTGGGAAATGGCGGGCATGATCTTCTGTTTGGCGGGAGTGAGGCGGACGCCTTGAGCGGGGGCTATGGCAGCGATCGGATGTATGGTGGCGCGGGCAATGACCATCTATTCGGGGACGCCTTTAGCACGGCGGACTTAAATGCCGCCGATCCGCGCCTACGGCCGGGCGATGACCATCTGGAGGGGGGTGACGGCAATGACCACTTGGAGGCGCAGGGAGGCAATGACGTGTTGCTGGGCGGCCAAGGCAAAGACGTGCTTCATGGCGGGGCGGGCAATGATGTGCTCTATGGTGGCACCGAGGACGACATCCTCTATGGCAATGGCGGTGCCGATGTCTTGGACGGTGGCCCCGGTAATGATTCGCTCTGGATCGACGGCGAGGATCGCTACATCTTCAAGAAGGGTGAAGATGCGGTATCGAACATCGATCGACTTGGCTCGCATCATCCCGAAGGTTGGCTCGGAACAATCCTCATCGAGGACGCCGGATCTGAGCAGGCGAGCATTGCCCAAGTCGACGGTCCCGATGGCCAATATCTAGGGATTCAATTAGACGACAACAATGCGCTGTACATCCGCGATGGTTTTCTTGATCGGGGTCAACGCTATACCTTTGCGGATGGCACGCTCAATCAGCGTGAGATCATGCAGCAGGCGCCGGCGGTCTCGGTTCAGGGAAGCGAGCAATCAAATGTTATCTATGGGAGTCATTACGGCGATACGCTGCGCGGGAACGGGGGTGCTGATGTTATCGAAGGTCAGGGGGGCGCGGACCGTATATATGGGGGTGTGGGCGATGACCGACTTTCGGGCGAGGGGGAGAACGATACGCTCCTCCCTCGGCGAGGACGGCCAAGATATCCTGGAGGGGGGCGAAGATGCGGACATTCTTTTCGGCAAGTCCGGCGATGATACGCTGCGGGGTGGTGCGGGTGCGGATACTCTTTCCGGGGGGCTTGGGAGCGATGTGCTCGAGGGTGGAGAGGGCAACGACCAGCTCTTGGGCTATGAGCCGTATTCGACCCCGAGCGCGCAAGAGCACGACACGCTCTACGGGGGACGCGGGAACGACCGGATATTTGGCGGGTTGGGGGATGATGTGTATCGCATCGACCGGGGCGATGGGATCGACACCATTAGTGATGGCACCGATGATCCGGTCGGCGGCTTCGATACCCTGCGCTTTGGCGCGGGGGTCTTGCCGGGGAATGTCGCCTTATACCGCGACGGTGTAGATCTGCGCGTCGTGGTGGACAATGGTCCCCAACAGATCACGATCAGCGGCTTCTTCGACAGCAGCTATGACCAGCGCATCGAGCAGTTTGTCTTCGACAATGGCAGTGGGCCGGTCTGGACCCTGGACGATATCCACCCGCGGGTCATTGCCGGCACTCCGAATACCATGCTCGGGACCAGCGGGGATGACACCTTCGCGGTCGACCACGGATCGGATACGGTGACCGAAGCCGCTGACGGGGGCACCGACACCATCGAGTCTTGGGTGAGCTACACCTTACCGGCGAATGTGGAGAACCTCACGCTCACCGGGCTGCTGCATATCTACGGAGCAGGCAATGCGCTCGACAACATCATCCGTGGCAATGGCGGAAATAACTTCCTCAACGGCGGTGGTGGCAACGACACCTTCTATGGAGGCGCTGGGGATGACAGCTACGATTTGACGGATCAAGACGGTACGGTTATCGAGCGCGCCGGGGAGGGCCACGACACGGTTCGTGTCGCCGAACCCTACACCCTGCCGGACAACGTCGAAAACCTCGTGCAGTCTTCTCGTTCGATCTTCACCGTCTACAGCAGGGGCAACGCGCTCGATAACGTCATTCACGGTCGTGACAACGGTTCGGGCGATGTCCTGGACGGCATGGCCGGAGCCGATACGATGAAAGCAGGGCACTGGGGCAGCGCCACTTTTGTGGTCGACAACCCGGGTGATCGAGTCATCGCCGATCCGCTCGGTTTCGACAACGATAAGGTGCTGAGCTCCATCAGCTACACCTTAGGAGCCAGTGTGGAGGATCTCACCCTGACTGGCGCAGAGCCGATTTCGGGCACGGGTAATGAGCTTAAGAACACCCTCGACGGCTCGACCAACTCCGCGGCCAATGTGCTGGCCGGTGGTGAGGGGGATGATACCTATATCCTCGGCGTCGGGGACACGGTGGTCGAGCTAGCAGGCGAGGGTACCGACACGCTTCAGATCGCCACCTTCGCAGCGGATGATCGCCGCACTGTCCGGATCGAAGACTTGAACCGTGCGAATGTGGAGATCTTCGGGCTCACCGGCAATGGTGAGTACGTCACGCTGGTCGGGGATGCCGAAGCAAAGTAAGCGGTTACTGAACCCCACCCTGTTGATCAGCGGGTTAATGGATTAAGCTCGTTCGGTTTGAGGTTATGAGGGAGCAGCGTTTCGATTTGGGCAACGGTGCTGGCCTTGGGTAGCTCGGTAAA
>JBOIEG010001151.1:0-1379 GCA_050740915.1 Gammaproteobacteria bacterium
GCGAAGGAAGGTCGCGTTCCGCCGGAGCGCAGGAACCGCAGTGTATATTGAAATACATGAGGATTCCGAGCACCGCCGGAACGCGAGATCCCGAGCGCAGTAGGTTTTTTCACAAACTCTGAGTGGACTTGTTCGGCGCCGCGCCGAGCGAGCGTGGGGCCCGCCACAACCGGCGCCGAAGGAATGGCGTGACAGTTCGCCGTTTTTGAGCACGTGATCAGGAGAAAGCCGATGTCCGTAAGACCGATCTCTGCCTGCGAAGACGCTCCGAGACGCCACCGCGGCTTTGAACTTCGAGTCGCCGATCGAGAGTGGCGATCCCCGCTGGCAGGACCTCGGCGTTGCGCGAGGCGACGACGCGACGCTCCGGTTGCGGCGCCTATTCGATCGCAAGCCCCCCGGGCAGCCGCTGCACGCGGTGTTCTCCAGCCATCGTGGTGCCGGGAAGACCACCGAGCTGAAGCGCTTCGCTCACGACTTGCGGTCCCAGTATGTGTGCATCTATCTGGAAGCAAACGTCGAGTTGGATGCGGTCGAGTTCGCCATGGAGGACCTGCTGCTCGTCCTTGTCCGCGCCGTGGAGCAGGTCATGCGAGAACGTAAAACGCCTTTGCCGGCAAAGCGGCTCAAAGACGTCGAGCGATGGTTCACGGAGGCGGTCATCACTCAGACGCTCGGCAAGACATATGCCACCGAAATCCAGGCGGGCGCCCAAGCGAAGGGCGGCCTCCCGTTCTTCGCGGAACTGTTCGCCAAGCTAACGTCGTTGTTCAAGGTCAGCAGCGAGCACCGCGAGCAGGTGAAATCGACGCTGCGCCGTTACCCCGGCGAGCTCACGCGTCAGGTCAACTCGTTGTTCTCCGGGGCAGCCGAGGTGCTGTCCAAGGAGCAGAAGGAACTCCTACTTCTCATCGACAACATGGATCGCTACAGCCCCAAGCTCAATGACGAGCTGCTGGTACGGGACGGGGACCGGTTCCGCCAGCTCGGCTGCAGCCTGATCGTTACCCCGCCGATCGGCTTGATCTTGCGTCCCGAGTCCGACTCCGTCGATTCAATCTTCAAGTCGGAGGTCATGCCGACCGTGCGATTGCGTGCGAGCACCGAGCCGTACGCCAGTTTCTCGAGACCCGGCCCGACGCCTTGCTCTCGGCATTGGACCGGCGGATCGACCTCGGAACGCTACTACCGGACGAGAAAGCCCGCGACCGTCTGGTGTGGGCTTCCGGCGGCGCTATCCGGGAATTGCTCGAGCTAGTGTAGTGTCCCTTAAATAACTTTACAGACTTTCCAGTGATTGCTATGGTCTCGCTCATGCCGAACACCAGCGTGGCGATCAAGTTGCAGCCGGCTGAACGCACGCCGCTGGAGACATGGGG
>JBOIEG010001152.1:0-4599 GCA_050740915.1 Gammaproteobacteria bacterium
GACCAAGCTATCGCGTTTCTCGGCGCTAACGCTCAGCGCGCACACCCCGCACGCGACACCCAAACCGGACGCCTGCAACTGGGCTTAGAACCCGTTTTCGGTGAGCCTTAAGTACCTAACCTATGAGGCTTCGTTAATGAAGTTGATAGCTTCGGCGTCACCCTTGAGAGCGGCAACGCTCTCTCCGCCTCCGGGAACATAAACGGCGTCGAACAGTACTGAAGCCGTGGTGAGCAGACTGAAATCAATCTTGACTTGGACGCCTTTGTCGCTGGTCAAGAAACCAAGCCTCGGAGCCACGATCTTAGCCTGTGCCCCTGCGGCGGTCAGCGCTTTCTTCATGCCTGACAGAGCGGCATCGTCAAATCCGTCAGCAGCGAGGACGGCTACTTTGCGTGTTTTGATGCTGTCCTTGACAGTGTTAACCATACTAAGAGCGGGCGAACTTCCGATTGCTTGATTGACGGCCTTCGGCTGGAACTTTTTTGAAGTACCGTCGGCAGGGACGCTATGATTCAAAGGACTGTCGAGCTTCGCGGGAACTTTCAGTCCCAAACCTTCAGCAACGCCGGCCGCCAGCGTCTTATCAACATGAGCAAGCATTCCGACCATGTGCTCTCTGATTGCATCCACTTCCACCTTGCCCAACTCAAATCGCAAGGCTTTTATGAGATGTGCCTTCTCCGGCTCTGATTGACTGTTAAAGAAAAGCACTGCTTGACTGAAATGGTCGAAAACTTTTCGCTCCGTGCGCGAACCTTTGGTCCGTCAATGTTCTCGGCGTAAGTGACAAAGCTGCCCGCGTTTGCTCTTGCTTGCATGGGGCAGCCGCCGCCGAGTGTATTCGGCTCATAACTGGCCCGGCTACGATTAATCGTTTGTCGCATGTGGCCGTCCCGTTGACTGTTATGAACAGGCGCTACCGGACGGTTGATCGGAATCTCGTGAAAGTTAGGACCGCCCAGGCGAATGAGCTGCGTATCCGTGTAAGAGAATAGCCGGCCCTGCAGGAGCGGATCGTTACTGAAGTCGATCCCGGGCACAAGATGGCCGGGATGAAAGGCGACCTGCTCCGTCTCCGTGAAAAAGTTGTCAGGGTTGCGGTTCAGAGTCAACTTTCCGATGCGTTTGACGGGCACAAGTTCTTCAGGGATCAGTTTTGTCGGGTCAAGCAGATCGAAATCAAAGTTATGTTCGTCCTCTTCCTCGACGATCTACATTCCAAACTCCCATTCAGGATAGTCCCCGTTCTCGATTGACTCCCACAGATCGCGCCGGTGAAAGTCGGGGTCCTTTCCGGAAATCTTTTGCGCTTCATCCCAGACCACTGAGTGAACACCGAGCAAGGGTTTCCAGTGAAACTTTACAAATCGTGATTTGCTTCCGGCATTGACGAAACGAAAAGTGTGTACGCCGAAGCCTTCCATCATGCGGAAACTTCTGGGGATGGCGCGATCCGACATTACCCACATAATCATGTGCATGGATTCCGGCATCAGGGAAATGAAATCCCAGAAAGTGTCGTGCGCCGCTGCCGCCTGCGGTATTTCGTTGTGCGGTTCGGGTTTGACGGCATGAACCAGGTCGGGAAACTTGAGCGCGTCTTGAATAAAGAAGACAGGAATATTGTTGCCGACCAGATCAAAATTGCCCTCTTGGGTGTAGAACTTGACAGCAAAGCCCCGCGCATCGCGCGCCAGATCAGTCGATCCGCGCGAGCCGACTACGGTCGAGAAGCGCACAAAGACCGGCGTTTTGAGTGAGGGGTCTTGAAGAAACCCGGTTTTCGTGTATTGGGCCAGTGATTCGTAAACCTGGAAGTAGCCATGCGCCCCTGCGCCACGCGCGTGAACCACCCGTTCGGGAATGCGTTCGTGGTCAAAGTAGGTGATCTTCTCACGAAGATGGAAATCCTCGAGCAACGAAGGACCGCGCTCACCCGCTTTAAGGGAGTTCTGATTGTCATTGACGCGCAGTCCTTGATTAGTTGTGAGATGTTCTCCAGATCCATCCTCACGAAACGCATCGAGGTCGTCACTTTTGAGGGTATCCGTGTTGACCTTTTTTTTCTTCGTCACATCATCCATTGAAAGCCCCTTTTTCTGACGAACTGTTTAGCTCTAATGGTCTCAGGACGTGATGTACGGAATCTCCGTCGAGACCCATGACTGTCGGCTACACCGCTCAACTCGCTTCGCGGTACTCGTTGCGTAAATCCCGCACGCGGTCATGATTCTCGACTACGCCCTGATATTGGCGCTGAACGATAGACCGGATATTGTCCGGTAAGCCCTTTGCTAAGGCTTTCTCATAGGCTTTCTTCGCCACATCTTCTCCGCGCTCGCATTCCTCGAGCACCGCCGGCTCGTCTTTGCCCGCGATTGCCGCTTTGATATTCACCCACGCGCGATGAAGGGTCCCGGCGACACTGCTATGCTTGTCTGGATCCCCACCTAAGAAGCGTACTTGTTCTTGCAGTTCTTTGGCGCCTTCAGCACATCGCTGCGCCGCCGCGGTAAAGACCTTTTTTAGATCCATGTCTTTCACGTTTTCCGCACAGGTGTTAAAACCAGATTCGCCGTCCTTGGAGGTTTCAATCAAGTCATTAAGGGTGGAGATTGTCTCGTCGTTGGTCATGATTACACTCCTCTTGTTGGTTAAAAAAGCGTTCGCCACAGGCGATGTGCGCTTAGCTAATAGGCTGCCTTAAACAACGCCATTATCGACTTCAGTTATACAAGCCATCAAGAAACTACACCTCGGCGTTCATACCCGAGATCATTGCACGCTTGCGTTGTGCGAGTTGCATGGCATAGCCGCTTTTGTAACTCACTGTTTTAATGTTGAATGCTAAGCGAACCGAGAGAGAAGCCGCAACTGAACCGGTAAGAGTTGCGAGCGTATTGTAAGAATTGCAGGCGGGATTCGCCGCTGCTCGTTATTCCGTCAGCCCCTTTTCCGTCTGCCTAAGACTGGCACCCTGGGTTCCTCCCGACATACGTGAGGCCATCGTATCTTTCGCGGGTAGTAATCGGGTAGGCTCGGTCGCATGGTCCTGCCTGTGCGGGCCGCACGTGCCATGTCTGCTTCAGGACGACCGCAGCCGATCCCTATACGGCCTTCGCGAGGTGGTAATCGAGTGGTCGTTGTCGAGCGAGCATGGGGCGCGCCCCCAAGCGATCTCGCGGCACCGTCAACTACTAGCGAGTCGTGGGAATAAACAGCCGCGAGCGGTATGACATATAGATGAGAGGAAATCGAAATGTCGACGAATACGTTTTTTTACTTTTTTATCGCACTCTCTATTCCGATGGTCGCGCAGGCCGAAAAACCTAGTGAGGGCAGTGCGGCGACACCCGTTACGCCACATCAAAGACAGGCCGTAGAAGGGACCGAGCCGGGCAGGGAAACCGCCGAGGAGTCTAAGGCTTCACAGGATGAAGCGACGCAGACCGCTCCTTCGAGCCTGCATCAGGAGCAGGCACTGGAAGAGCCCGCCATGCAGTTTAGCCGTTTGGACCAAGACCAGGACGGAAGAATCTCCAAAGGAGAGGTTAAGGGCGACCAAGACTTGGCCGAAAATTGGAATCGGCTTGATGATAACGGCGATGGAAATCTAAGTCCGGAAGAATTCGAAAAGTTTTCACGGCAAATATCGAGCCCTTAGAAACGGTCGCCCAGGGCCTTCGATGGGCTCGATCTAGCGGTGGGGGCGGGACGGCCGCTCCTGCTGCGCCAGCCTTTTCCGCCGGATGCCTTTGACGCGGTCATCTTGGGCTGCGGCCCAAGTCAGGTAACGCGTGCGAAATTAGCGGATTTGCGGAAGTCTCAAGAAAATAGAGGATACGATGGTTACAACAACACATCTCGATATTAGGATCGAGAAGATTGTTGAGGCAGGGGGTATACCGAGGGCCAGAACAGGCCGTGACCCATGCGGCTGAGTGACGTCCTCGCGGGCGTTGCGCTCTGCGCATGTGCGTGCGCGACCGTCGACCCGTTCCAGGCAAATCGCGAGTCCGCCATCGCGCGCGCCCGCGCCGACTCGGGGTGCGCCGAGCCCGTGACGGCCGACCTCGTCGACTCGATGGACGCAGGCATCGGCAGTAATCGCGTGCGCAAGGCCGAAGTGGTCGTCGCCGGCTGCGCCGAGGTCCGCCGCTACCAGACGATCTGCGCGAAGGCCTCGTACGCGACCGGCTGCGAGACGAACGCGATGGGCGATAGTACCCTCGGGTTAAAAATTGGAGGGAGAGCGGCCCCGCTCGCGTCCCCAATGCCGGGATCAGCCCGATAATTCCATCGAGGCCGATCCGAAACTGTGTCCCGGGGATCGCAAACGCGCTGTCTAAGATCTCACTCAACTATCGAGATGGCGCAGGCGGTCGTCCTCGGACACCGCCACTGAATTTTTTGCCACCGTTGGTCCATGAGCTTCACTCCTCGGGCAGGTCAGAGGTTGTGAATTTTTCAATATTCGCGGCGATAAGCCGCCGAGAGGGGATACCGGCGCCGGTGAGACAAGCGCGGGTGGAATGTCGCCTAGCCCTCGCAAAACCCGCCAATTCGCCCCAAACGACGAGTCTCGGGGACTTTGTG
>JBOIEG010001153.1:0-1565 GCA_050740915.1 Gammaproteobacteria bacterium
GTAGGGTGTGTCACGATCGCATTGACGGAAGTGGCTCATGCACGCTCGCTCATTGAATCCATTGCCGATCCGATCGGTTTGCACATCAAAAGTTCCGCCTTAAGTCCGACAGGCTCCTAGGACTTCCCGGTCTTCAAGCATATCCGGGCGGACGAAGAGTTTTGCCCGGATGCTGCGGCAGGCACGCAGATCGAGCGCCACCTGTAGCAAGGCACGAGCAAGCGGGCGGATGCGTGGCCAATCGTCGGCAAGGCGGTCGAGGGCGTCGAACAGTACCAGGCGCACTTTGCCAGAACGTGCCCGCGCGTCGTCTGCCTGATAGAGCATTTCATCGTAGTCTTCCGGATTTTCGGTCACCCACTGCACTTTCTCCTGCCATTTCCCCTTGCATGGAAAAGGGTCGGGAAAATCGATGTGCGTCGCCACCACCGCTCGCCAGATGTGGCGGTGATCAAACGATTCGGCCAACTGCACGAGCGTATCTTTGCCAGGAGCCTTTGCTGGCGGCAATTGAGGGCCGAATCCCTGCGAGGTTTCAACATTGCCTCCAATGCGCGCTTCGGGGAACACCGAGGCGACGTATCGGCGGTGCGGTTCGGAATCGAGTGCCGCCCACCAGAAACTCTTGCCGACGCCGCGTATCCCCTCGACCAAGGTATTCTCGGGGTCGAGGGCACGAGCATGGCTTGGGGGGACATAGGTAAAGGCAACCCCTACAGAAGGTGATGAAGATGCTTGATCATTCTCCGGGAGGGCATCGGTCAACGCTTTCCGCGTCTCTTCTTTCGGAAAGTGTTTGCTCATGCCACATCTCCTTCGATGATGTGTTTCACGCCGTCAAGAAAGCCGCCGAAGGTTGCCGCAATGTCTGCATCGGTCAGAATATCTTTCGGGAGCAACAAGGGATCGAACTCCTGGAAGCGGTTGTTCCACCCAGGGAAGTACGATCGGTTGCCAAAGGGCATTGCATATCGTACCTTTCGACACGGACAGACACCTTATGGGGCACCTCCTCCCTGACAGTAACAATAGATTTCCATCGCCACGGCGCTTCTATGCACAAGGAGTCATATGAAGAAGGTTATGCATTCACCTTTATGGGCACTTTTCGTAATGGCGGGCCTGCTGGGGTGTATGCCGGCCATACCGCGACACGTCACGTTTAGTCAGCAATCCACGCGCTGGTCGTGGGAGGGGCAATGGGAGGGCCGCGGCGGGATGACGGTTGACTTCGTTCAAGAGGGGAGCCACATCTCCTCCAGGAAGCAGGTCCTGCTTTCCGTTGTCAGTATGGACGCGGACGTCACGGGAAATCGTGCCGTAGGAACGATTAGCACGTCCAATCCGGAGTCGCCGACACTCGCGTCGCCACCCGATAGCCAAGGCGCAGCGGCAACAATCCATACCGTGGCGTCGGCGCTCAATGCTGCGACGCAAAAGCTCAGAGTTTGTGAAAAAACCTACTGCGCTCGGGATCTCGCGTTCCGGCGGTGCTCGGAATCCTCATGTATTTCAATATACACTGCGGTTCCTGCGCTCCGGCGGAACGCGACCTCCCTTCGCTC